>JBEDDY010000177.1:0-4197 GCA_041176025.1 Actinomycetota bacterium
GCCCCCCACAGTTACCGGGTCGGCCAGCCCGAGGGCCGCATGAACGACGGCCCCGTCTGCCGTGAGGTGGGGGAGAGACTCGCCGACGACCCCGGGGTCGTCGCCATCGATGCCGACCTGACGGCGGGGGAACTGCGTCGCCTCATCTCCGGTTCGCGGGCCATGGTCACTTCTCGGTTCCACGCGATGATCTCCGGCCTGTCCACCTGCACGCCCACCGTGGTGGTGGGCTGGAGCCACAAGTACCGTGAGGTGCTCGACGATTTCGGTCTGGTGAGGTTCGGCATGGACTCCGACGCGCTCTCGACACCGGACGTGGTCGTCGCCGCCGTGACCGAGTGCCTGACGAACCACGATGCGATCGCAGCGACGATTGCCGCGGGACTGCCCGCCGTGAAACAGCGATCCGCCCTGAACTTCGTGCTCATCGACGGGGCGGCAGAGAGATGAACGTCACGACCGACCTCTCCGGCGTCATCTCATCCGGGATGTGCATCGGTTGCGGTGCCTGCGAGATGGCCGACGGTTCGGTGAAGGTCGCACTGAACCCGAGAAGCCTCATTTTCGAGCCCCGGTCACCGGGGTCGGCGGCTGCAGCATCCGTGTGTCCGGCTGTCGGCGTCGATTATGCGGGTCTGCAGGCGTACCTGTTCGACGGGGAGACGCCCGGGCCGTACGGGGTGGTGCGTTCGGTGCACCTCGCGCAGAGCACTGATCTCGATCGCAACGTCAGGGCAAGTTCGGGCGGACTGATCAAGGAACTGCTGCGCTCGCTGCTGAACAGCGGGCATGTGGATGCGGTCATCGCGCTGGACCACGTGGACGGCATCGATTTTGCGGCACGGTTGGTGACCGACGCCGATGACGTCGACACCCTCCCGGGCAGCATCTACCACAACCTCTCGCAGGTGTCCGCCCTGCGGCTGCTGCGCGACACGCCGGGACGTCTTGCCATCGTCGCGATCCCGTGCGAGCTGGAGGGTCTGTACTCGTGGGTGCGCACGTTCGCTCCCGAACTGCGCGAGAAGATCGTCGTGACCATCGGCCTGCTCTGCGGGTGGCAGTACTCGCACCACAGCATCAACGCGATGGGCGAGTACCTCGGCTTCGAGCCGGAGGACATCTCGGACATCTCGTACCGAGGGGGCGGACCCGTGGGCAAACTCACCGTCACCACCGGCGACGGCAGCCAGTTCTCCGCCAGTCGGCGCGTCGATTTCGGGTACCAGGTGGCGTTCGACAGGCACTTCAACACCTCGCGCTGCCACGTGTGCGTGAACCACGGGAACTTCCTCGCTGATCTCGTGGTGGGTGACGCCTGGCTGCCGAGCACGGTCTTCACGAAGACGGGGATCAGCCTTGTGGTGTGCCGCACACCGTTCGCCGAGCAGATGCTCCGCCGCCTGGTGGATGCAGGTTCGTGCGTCTCCGTGGAGGTGTCGGAGGAGGAGATCCGTGAATCCCAGACGGACCGAGTGGTGTTCGGTGAGTTCGCGTACGCGTACGCGGCGTACCTGTCGGAACTCGGCGGACACGTCCCGGAACTGCACGGGCCCAACGAGGGCCACGGCACACTGAAGCCGCGCCGGCAGGTGGCCAAGTTCCACAGGGAACTCGTGCGCAAGCAGGCCCTGATGGCGGCCAGGCGCTACCGCTACATGAAATGGCGCAAGGCGACACTCGAGTTGCGCGGCTACGTCATGCGGTACGTGCGCTGGTTCATGGTCCGCATCCTGCGCGTGAAGAGCCTGAGCGGCCAGCGCCGGGAGATCCCCCGCGAGAAACTCTCAGTCTTCCGTTGAGGCACGGCGGGCCGCGCCCGCCACCGCCGACGACACGGCTGCGCCGATCAGGTCGACGGAGACGAACACGACGCGGCTCACCAGGGCGAGCGAGACCGCCGTCGGCGTGCCGATGGTGCCGGCCGCGAGAGCGGTGAAGACCGACTCGCGCACGCCGATTCCGCCCGGGACCCCCACCACCACGAAACCGGCGAGCCACGAGAGCGACGTGACGAACAACATGCGGGCGAGACCGATGTCGGCACCGAATGCGTGCGCCGTGATCGACGTGCTGAGCGACATCAGGATCCACGCCGGCACGTGGACCGCGGTCAGGGTGAAGAACTCGCGCCTTGCCGGGAGCGACAGGGTCCTGCCCGTCACGCGGGTGACGAGGGACCCGCCACGAACGAGAACCGACGGGGTCCCGAGCACGAACCACCCGAGAACGACCCCGGCGAGAATGACGAACCCGACCCAGGGGTGAGTCAATGACGAGACCGAACCGATACCCACGACCACGGTGGCGGCGGCGTAGGTGCTGACGAGCGAGTACCCCGTCGCCCTGTACGCGTCACCGCGGGTGACCCCGCCCCGGACCGCTAGTTCGGCCCTGCCGACGATCGGCCAGATGCCGCCGGGCACGTACTTGCCGAGTTGGCCGACGTAGTACCAGGACATCGCCCGCCGCCGCGGTGCGTGGTGTCCGCGCGACTGGAGAAGGTGCACCCACACGGCACCTATCAGTGTCATCGCCAGTTGGCCGACCACAACGCTCGCCGCGAGGGGGAGCAGGTCGACGCCGGAGAAACCCTCGCGGACGTCCTCCCAGCGCGTGACGAGTGTCCGAGTCACGAAGGCAACCCCCGACACGCCGATTGCCACACCGACGAAGGGTGCGACCCGCGAGAGTCTCCTGCGGCGCGCGCTTTGGTTCACCCGACAAGACTAGGTGTGGTCCACGGTTGGAACCGTGGACGCCGGATGCGGAAAGATGGGTCCACCAAAGGGGGAAACCATGGTCATGACGCCCGAACAGGCCGCAGCGGTGTTCTACACGCCTTCTGCGTACGCAGACGAGGAACTCTTCGAGGAGGCCTGTGCGACGTTGCGCCGTGAGGCGCCGGTGCAGTGGGTGGAACACCCAACGGGTGACGTGAACCCGTTCTGGGCAGTCACGAAGCACGCGGACGTTCTCGAGATCGAACTGCACAACAACATCTTCCTGAACGAGCCTCGACCGGTCCTCGGCGACGCGGAGAGCGACAGGCGGACCGCGGAGAACGGCAACATGCTGCGCACGTTGATCCACGTGGATGACCCCGAGCACCGCGAACTTCGCGGCGTCACGAGCGAGTGGTTCCTGCCGAAGAACCTGTCGAAACTCGACGAACGCCTGGCCGGTCTCGCCGTGCAGTACGTGGACAAATTGCAGGGTCTGGGCGGCCGGTGCGACTTCGCGCAGGACATCGCGATGCAGTACCCGCTCAACGTGATCCTCCACATTCTCGGTCTCCCCGAGAGCGACTACCCGCGGATGCTGAAGCTGACGCAGGAACTGTTCGGAGCAGCCGACGAGGACCTGCGCCGCGACGAGGATCCCACGGCGCTCATCCAGGTGATCCAGGACTTCTTCGCGTACTTCACGACGATCACGGAGGAACGTCGCGCGAACCCGACCGACGATCTCGCCTCCGCGGTGGCGAACGGTCGGATCAACGGTGAGGAACTCACCATGATGCAGACGATCTCGTACTACGTCATCACCGCCACGGCGGGACACGACACGACCGCCTCGGCGATGGCCGGCGGCATCCTCGCCCTCATCCAGCACCCCGACCAGTGGGAGAGGCTGAAGAAGGACCCGTCGCTCGTGGGGACGGCGGCCGACGAGATCATCCGTTGGGTGACCCCGGTGAAGCACTTCATGCGGACGGCAACCGAGGACTACACGCTCGCGAGCGGCCACACCATCAAGAAGGGGCAGTCAGTGCTGTTGTCGTACCCATCGGCAAACCGCGACGAGGACGTCTTCGACGATCCGTACGGCTTCGATGTCGGCCGCTCACCGAACAAGCACCTCTCGTTCGGTTTCGGTGTCCACTACTGCCTCGGCGCGATGCTCGCCCGCATGGAGATCAAGGCGATGCTGACCGAGATCCTGAAGCGTGTCGAGAAGTTCGAGCTGGCCGGTGACCCTGCGCTCATGAAGACGATCTTCGTCGGGGGACTGAAGCGACTCCCCGTCACGTACACGATGGCCTGATCAGCGGCGGTCCTGCAGGAAGGGGAAGCGTTCCCGTGTCTGTGCCACCGACTCCGCCGTGACGTCGGCGTAAACGATGCACGGACCGTCACCGGCGATTGACTCGTTGCCGAGCGGGTCGATGATGCGCGAGTCACCGACGTAGTCGAG
>JBEDDY010000178.1:0-3374 GCA_041176025.1 Actinomycetota bacterium
CTCGACTTGCCATAGAGGGCCTTGGTGCACTTGTCACCGTTCTTGATCTCGGGTGCGGCCCCGGCGTTGGCCGGTGCCACGGTGGCCAGGCTGGCCCCCGCGAGCACCAGCACGGCCGTGAGCCGATTGATGTATGAGCGCTTCATGTGAGTTTCTCCGTTCGTTCTTTCGTTCTGTGGGTTTGTTGTGTGTTGTGTTGTGGTCTGGTGGATGGGTGTGTCTGTCGTCTGCCGGGGGGCGCCCCGGCTCAGCCCTTGGCCCCGCGCACGACGCGGGCGAGGACGTTCTTGCTCTTCCCGCTGGTCGACATGGCCATGACCGAGCAGCGGTAGGACTTGTTCACCGTGGTCGGCACCTTGAAGGTGTGCGACGTGCGGTATGTGTAGACGTTGTAGACCGTTCCTGTGGCGGAGCCACAGCGCACCTTGTACTGGGGCTTGCCGGCCCAGCCGACCTTGGGCGAGGCGACGTAGGAGACCTTGATGGTCTTGGCGCCGAGCGTCACCTTCAGTTTCGTCGGGGCTCCCGGGGCCCGCGCGGGGATCTCGAAGATGCCGACCGTTCCGGAGAGCTCGTATGCCACAAGGACGAGGGCATTCCCGGTGGGGCTCTCATTCGGGCTGACGAAGGTGATGCCCTCCGGCGAGATGTCGCCCGCCGCACCATCAGTCTTGCCCGTCAGGAGGTTTCCGGTGGGCACGGATGTGTTCTCGTAGTCCACGAACTGAGGGGCAGTCGGGTCGGTGACGTCGTAGAGCATCACTCCACTGTCCCGCTCCAGGCCGACGACCATCCACTTCTTGCCGTACGCGGTCCCCACTGCGATGCCCTCGGGCTCCGGTCCCTTCGAATTGCTGCGCGAGTCGATTGCCTTGATGAGCCCGGTGGCGGTGTCCCAGTCCGCGTTGAAGTACGCGGGACGTGCGGTCGCGAGGTACTGCTCGATAGAGTCGCCCGAGTCGTACACGAGATCGGCCTTGAAGATGCCCTCCGCATCGTTCGCCTTCCAGACCGAGAACGAGCGGGCACCGAAGGAGTACGCACTCGAGACCTTGGTGGAGGAGAGCACCGGGGAACCTGCCACGCCGGCGGGCGCGAACGGAGTGGTCTTCAGGTTACCGATGCCAGTCGTGGCTTTCACATCGGCCGCGACCGAGGATGCGGCCATCTTGGAGAACGCGTTGTCCTCATCCTCGATCTTTGTCGTGTCTGTTCCGCCGAGCACGCACGGGTACGAACGCGAGTCGCCCTCGTTCGCGGTGAAGAGATACTGGGTGCCGTTCACCTTCATGGTGGCGATGGCGTCGGGCAGATACATGCCGAGGACGGGCTTCGTCGCGATGTTCACCTTCGCGTCCTTGTTGTCGGCGTCGAGTCCCTTGCCCGCGAGCGAGTGGTCCTTGTAGCCGAGGGGCATGAGGTTCACGATTGTCTTCGACTCGAGGTCGATAGTCGCGATGGTGTTGTTCTCCTGGAGTGTCACGTAAGCGGACTTGCTGTCGCCCGAGATCGCGACATACTCCGGCTCCAGGTCCTGGGCGAGCGTGGCCTTCGGACCGAAGATACGGCCTCCCTCGAAGGAGACGGCCGCGGCGCGCTCGTTGTAGGACTCGAAGTTGATCGTCGTGGCGGTGGGGGTCTCGGCCGTCACGTCGATGATCGACACGGTGCCGTACGGGTCGGTGGTCACCGGGAGGGCACCGTTCGTGAGGCAGTAGTTCTTGGGCTCCCCCTCGTTGGCAGACACGACGAACTGGCCGTTCGGCGAGAAATGCACCGAGTCGGGCAGTGCCCCCACCTCGATACCGTCGGGGGCCGAGTCGAGGATTCCGCCGTCGGTGTCGGTGAGAAAGATGCGCCCGGGAAGCTGGCTGGAAGACATCGTGGCGGCGATGGCCACCACACCATTCTTGGTGGCGACGCTCTGCACACCTGTCACGCCCTTCGACGCGAGATCGATGGAGGAGACCTTCGAGGGCTTGGCCGGGTTCGAGATGTCGACGATGTCGATCTTGTTCACGGTGCCGTTCGTGACGAACATCCGCGACGTCGCGGCGTCGAACGCGGCAATCTCGGCACCGGCGAGGCCGGAACCGCTGACCCAACGGCCGAGGAAGTGGAGGCCGCGCTCGTTGGACGAGCTTGCACCGACGTTGCCCGATGGGGGCACCGTGGCGGCGGCTGCGACGAGAAGGGCGGACAACGTAATGAGGGATTTGGTCTTGCGTGACTTCACGCACCGCAAGGTAGACAACCAAGAAAAAGCCCAGTGAGACTGGAGTGAACACTGCGCTGATCACTCGGTGAACACTCGGCACCTCTCGTGTGCCCAAGCGGGGAGCAGCACGGTGACGCGTCACCAAGATGACACGAAGTATTCGCCCGCACGCAAACCCGGCGCGGGTTGCCCGCCACCGCAGGGGCGTACTTTTGCGTCGCCATGGACACCAAACCCGCCGCTGACGAGCTTCCCCCCGTGAACTCGCGAGAGGGTCGTGCGTTCTACCTGGCCCAGTGCGACGCAGGACAACTGTGCAGCCTGATCGACGACATTCTCGGCGACGACGATGTCCTCTCCGACATCACCGTGGTGAAGCCCGCCGCGACGGGGAGCATCGTGCTGCAGGTGCGCGAACCGGTGTGCGAGGAACGATTCTTCCTGGGTGACGCAGTTGTGTCGACAGCAGAGGTCGCCCTCGGCGGCAGCATCGGATGGATCGCGCGGATGGGCACCGACCTGCGCGCTGCCATGGCGGGGGCGATAGCCGATGCGGTGCTGCAGGCCGACCGACCCGACCTCGCCTCGCGTCAAGAGGCACTGCTCGACCTGATCTCGGACACCCGGGCGGAACTTGCCGCCCGCCGGGCCACGGAGGCGGGGCGGTTGGCCGCGACCGTCGTGGAGTTCGAGGAGCTGGACTGATGGCCGGGGCGCAGCTCGAGCCGTCGTACGCGGACCTGGCCGCCCATGTCCTGGGCACCCACGAGATCCACGCCGTCTTCACCACATTGCTCCGCACGCTGTCCAGGCCAGGGACCACGGGCATTCTCGGCACAGGATCCTCCGACGCCGTGGACCCGGTGCTCCTGCCCCTGCTCGCACTTGTCGGGCACCTCACACCCTTTGCCGTCGTGGGTGACGACGGAACGGCCGCCCAGATCGTGGTCGGCACGGCGCCTCTCCCCGGCGAGGATGCGCGGCCGGCGGGGCTCACGGTGTCCGGCCCGGGCGTGGACGGCTCGGTCGCGGTGCGGGTGCCCCACCTCGGCACCGCGATTGCCGACTGGCTCGGCGTCCTGCCCCGTGAATTCCCGTGCGGCTTCGACACGTGGCTGGTGGACCGCGACGGATACGTGACCGCGGTCCCGCGGTC
>JBEDDY010000179.1:0-3521 GCA_041176025.1 Actinomycetota bacterium
ACACTCCCACGGCATGCGGGTTCATCTCGACGGAGCCCGCATCGCGAACGCCGTCGCGGCCTCGGGTGGGTCCGAGGACACGTTCCGGGACATGACCTTCGCGGCGGGTGTCGATGCGGTCAGCTTCGGCGGGACGAAGAACGGGATGCTGAACGCGGAGTGCGTGTTGTTGCGTCCGGGGCTGGCCGACGGTCGAGCCGAGCACCTGCGCAAGCAGGCCGCCCAATTGCCCTCCAAGATGCGCTACAGCGCGGCCCAGTTCACGGCTGCTCTCTCGACCGGTCTGTGGCTGGAGACGGCGGCGAATGCGAACGCACGAGCAACGGAGCTGCATGGGGCTCTCGCCGACATGCCGTCACTGCGGCTCACCCAGCCGGCCGTCAACAGCCTCTACCCCATCCTCGCCCAGCCGGCCCGACGGCAGCTGCAGGATTGGTGCTTCTTCTGGGACTGGGACGTCCCCACCGACCAGGTGCGTTGGATGACGTCCTGGGACACGACAAGCGAGGATGTGCAATTGTTCGCAGCGGGTGTCCGGCACGTGCTCGAAAGCCTTTCCTGACAAGGAATTGACGGGGAAACCGGCATGAGTACAATTGGGCTTTCCAGGCGGACGTTGGGGGGAATCAACATGGCCATCGGAGAACTTTTCGCCTACCGCGAATGGGACGACACCACATGGGCGGCCGATGCCCAGTGCAAGGGTCTCTCGGCCATCTTCTTTCCCCCGGCAGCAGAACGCCCCCAGGCCCGCGAACGTCGCGAGGCACAGGCCCGCGAGGTGTGCCGCGAGTGCGTCGTGCTGGACGAATGTCGTCAGTTCGCGCGCCGCAACCGTGAGTACGGCTTCTGGGGCGGAGAGTCGGAGGAAGAGCGTCATGCCGCAGGTTTCCGACTGATCGCACCGATCGGTGTGCGCGCCCGCAGCATCTCCTGACGAGTCGGTTCAGCGGCGTCGCAGGGTGATCCCGGCCCAACCGTCGAGCATCTCCACGGACACGACGTCGCAATTCCCGTAGCAAGCCACGACGCCCGCGACCTGGTCCTCACGTATCCCGCTCAGCACCACCGCGCCGCCACGTGCGGTCACAGACTCGATGTCGCCCGCCAGCTGACGCAGCACCGGAGCGAGGATGTTCGCCATCACCAACCCGTAGCGACCGTTCGAAGATGCATCGACGCTGTCAATCCAGCGCACCGCGTTGCCGCAGCCGTTCAGCTCGGCGTTGTGCAGGAGCGCAGCCTGTGCCTGGGCGGCGATGTCGTGAGCGTCCACCGAACACCCGACGAGCCTCGCGAGGGCAACCGACAGGACGCCTGAGCCGCTGCCCAGATCGAGTGCGGCGAGATCGGGACGCGCAACGACGAGCGCCGCACGCAGAGTGAGCACGGTCGTCGGGTGGTTGCCGAGTCCGAACGTGTCGAAGGGTTCGATGAGTATGCTCCGCCCCCCCGGCTGTGGACACCACTGCGGCACGATCCAGACGTCCCCGACGACGTGGGTGGGCGCGACGAACGCGCGCCACGTGTCGGCGACCGATGCGGGAAAGGAAATCGCGGTTGCTGTGACGCCGTCGAACCGCTCCACGATCGCGGCCGTGCCCGCCGAACCGTCGGCACCGATACTCGTGCGCAGGATGACGCGCCCGGGCTCCGAATCGATCTCCTCGACGGCGACGACACCAAGCTGCCAGAGTGCGTCAGAGACGAACTCGGTCAGGTCGGCCGGTGTGTCGAAGTCGACGAGGATCCATTCGTCCCCGTGGTCAGTCAATGCGCCGCAGGTCCTTCTTGAAGCGGGCCACCTTCGCCACGTACGCGTTCACCGCCATCTCGATATCGGCCATCCGGGCACGACCCTCCTTGATGACCGCGGGTGCACCGACGGCGAGCGCCCCGGCCGGCACGACCATGTTGTTCAGGACCACCGAATTGGCGGCAACGATCGCACCCCTCCCGATCACGGCGTTGTGCAATGCAATCGCACCGGAGGACACCTGGCTGAAGTCCTCGAGTCTGCATCCCTCGAGGTGGGCCACATGGCCGACGACGCAGTCGTTCCCGACGATCGTCGGGGTGTACGGCGTGGTGTGGACGACGGTTCCGTCCTGGATGCTGGACCGCTCTCCCACCTCGATGTAGCCGTCGTCGCCACGCATGACGGCCCCGGCCCACACGCTGCTCTGGGCGCCGATGGTGACCGACCCGATGATGACGGCCTCTGGGTGCACGAATGCGTCGGGGTGGATGACGGGAACCTGGTCGCCGAGTGCGTAGATGGGCATGTGCGAACCGTACCAACGGTCGCGGTGCAAACGGGGTAACGGACGGTTTCTACGGATACCGTATGACCCCTATGTCACGCCGCATCGAGATTGAACTGACCAGCAAGCGCGAGGATGGAACCTGGACCTGGCGCGCCGCCGGCGCCCGCGAGCCGAAGGGCGTCGTCGGTGACACTCTCGTTCCGGCCGGCTCGGCCGTGAAGGATGTCCTGCGGGCCGACGTCGAGACAGATCTCGATGGCACGCGCGTTCTCTCGATCCAGGCCCCCAAGCAGAAGACGGCGCGCACGGGTCTCCTGGAGCTTCTCCCGAATGACAAGCCGTTCGAGCCCGTCACGCAGCAACTGCGCAAGAAGGGCCCTCGTGACGACAAGAAGCGCGGCCCGCGTCGTGACCGTCCCGCCAACAAGGACGGCGAGTCCTCTGACCGTCCGCAGCGGAACCGTCGGCCGCATTTCGATGCTCCGCCGGAGCTCCCGCAGCGACCGAAGGCCAAGCGTGTTCGTGCGGGTCGTGCGCACATCGATGCGGTGCTGGCGGCACTCCCCGAGGCGCAGCGCGCGATCGCGGAGAAAGTGCTGTCCGGTGGTGTTCCTGCCGTGCGCTCCGCCATCGAGGAGCAGAACAAGAATGCAGTCGCAGCCGGCCAGGAGAAAGTGCCCGCCGAGGGCCTCGTGCAGATGGCCGAGCAGTTGCTCCCGAAGCTCCGCGTGGCCGAATGGCTGGACAAGGCGGAAGGCGCACAGAAGATCCTCACGGAGATCGACCTGCGCGACCTTCGCGCGATCGTGGTCGCCTCGAACGACCCCGTCATTGCCCGAGACGAGTCGACGCGCAAGCTTGCCGAGGCGATGAAGGCCGGTCTCGTCGTACGTCAGGAGACGGAGACGAAGAACTGGCTCGATGACATCCAGGCCGCAACGAACGTCGGGCGTGTCGTCCGTGCCCTGAAGTTGTCTTCCCAGCCCCCGAAGGCCGGAGTTCCCTTCCCGCCGGCACTCGCCACCCAGCTGGCCGCAGCGACCACTGCTGCCCTGACGATCGATGCGCCCGCGGAGCGTTGGATTGCCCTCCTCGAGGCAGCTGCCTTCTCCCCCGTTCACGGGAAGGTTGCCCCGGTCGCGCCGAGCTCGCAGGTGTCGGAGGACCTCACGAAGACGGTGATGCGTCTAGGTCCGTTGATGCCCCAGGTGGCCGCACTGTACGGAGTCGTTGTCGACCCGAAGGCTCCTGCCC
>JBEDDY010000180.1:0-7586 GCA_041176025.1 Actinomycetota bacterium
ACAGGCACCACCCAAGCCAGCCCGTGGCCCGTCGATGACCCGCAGGACGAGTCCGTACGCCGAACCGAGCCGCTCGCACAGTTCGTGGAACGCGGTGTCCCCGCCGTCGTCGACGACGAGCACCTCGAACTGCCAGTGGAACCTCTCGAGCTGTGCGACGCTCTCGGCCACTTCCTGCAGCACCGACTCGATGGTGTCGGTCTCGCTCATCGTGGCGAGCAGAACGAGCCCGCGCCGCAGCATCTGGTTCCCGGTTATTCCGTTGCGGTCAGACCGCGGAACGTCGCCACGAGACGCGTCGCATCGAGCAACCAGCCCGGGAAGACACCCACGAACAACGTGAAGAGAACCGCGGCGGCCACGACCGCGCCCGAGGCAAAGGGAACAACGACCGGCTCCCCGGATGTTGCGTCGTCCAGCCACATGCTGACCATGATCCGCAGGTACAGGAACGCGCCGATGACGGCCGCGACCATCGCCGCTATCGCGATTGCGTAGCTGTGGACCTCGACGGCGCTCTTGATGACGCCGAACTTGGCGATGAAACCACTGGTGAACGGGACACCGGCCTGGGCGAGCAACAGCACCGTGAACGCGAGTGCCAGCAGCGGGCGGCGCTTGGCAAGACCCTTGAAGTCATCCAGAGATGTCGCACCGTCGCCCCTGCCGGCAACGACGAAGATCACCGTGAACGAACCGATCACCAGGACGGTGTAGAGCAGCAGGTAGGTCATCGACGACGCGAGACCGTCACCACCCGCGTGCGCCGCGGCCTCCACACCCACCAGGATGAAGCCCGCGTGCGTGATCGAGGAGAACGCGAGCATGCGCTTCACGTTGGTCTGCACCACCGCCATGACCGAACCGACAAACACCGTGAGCAACGCGAGGACCCAGATGACCGGGCGCCAGTCGTCGACGCGGCGCTCGAGGGCAGTGGTCGTCACGCGCAGCAACGCACAGAAAGCAGCGACCTTGCCGGCCGACGCCATGAACGCCGTGACCGGGGACGGGGCGCCCTCGTACACGTCGGGTGCCCACGAGTGGAACGGGACGGCGGAGACCTTGAAGGCGAGTCCCACGAGGAGGAGGCCGATGCCGACCAGCAGCAACGAGTCGTTGCGGGTGATGGAGATCTGCCCCGAGAGTCTCGTTGCGATGGCCGTGAGGTTGGTGTGGCCCGTGGCGCCGTAGATGAGGGCGATGCCGTACAGGAAGAAGGCGGATGCGAAGCCACCGAGCACGAAGTACTTGATGCCGGCTTCCTGGCTCTGCTCGCGACGGCGGTTGCTGGCGGCGAGCACGTAGAGGGAGAGGCTGAGCGTCTCGAGACCGAGGAACAGCACGATGAGGTCGTTCGCGCTGACCATGATCTGGGCGCCCATGGCGGCGGTCAGGAACATCGCGTAGAGCTCGGGTCCGTCGTTGCCCTCGCGCTGCAGGTAGTCATGCGTGACCGTCGAGACCAACGCAACCGCAACGGCGATGACGATGGTGGCGAAGACCGCGAAGCGATCGACGGAGACCACGTTCGCGACCGCTGTCCTGGAACCCTCCGTGCCGAGGTTGTGCCACTTGACCATCTCGAGGATGATCACGGCGACGGAGGACGTCACCGCGGCACCGGCGTACCAACCCTTCGGCCACCTCGGCAGCAACGAGCCGAGCAGCAACAGCGCGCACGTGGCGCCGAGCCACACGAGCAGCGGCAGCAGGTCGGAGAAGGCGATGTTCGGGCCGGTGAAATTGGCGGCGATGATGCTCATCACTCACCCTCCTTCACGTGTTCGTGGACGGGTGCCTCGTGGTCACTGTGGTCCTGCACGTGCTCGATCAACTTCTCGACGCTCGGCTCGATGCGCGAGAGCATCGGCTTGGGGTAGAGACCGGTGAATCCGATGATCGCGATGAACACCAGCAGCAGGGCACCCTCACGGAGCTTCAGCTCGGGGAACGTCGAGTTGGCCTCGTCCGGCTCGCCGTGGAAGACGCGCTGGTACGCCCACAGCAGGTACAGGGCGGCAAGGATCACCCCGGTTGTGGCGATGATCGTCCACCAGCGCGCGGTCTCGAACGAACCGATGAGGACGAGGAACTCACCGACGAACCCGTTGAGCCCCGGGACACCGATCGACGACAGCATCACGATCATGAACGCGGCGGCAAAGACCGGGGCCACCGCCTGGATGCCCTTCAGCTCGGCGATCTCGCGCGTGTGCCGGCGCTCGTAGATCATGCCGACCATGAGGAACAGCGCACCGGTGGACACGCCGTGGTTGACCATCTGCATGACCGAACCGCTGAGTGCCTGCGAGGTGATGGCGAACGTGCCGAGAACGATGAAACCGAGGTGGGCGACGGATGAGTACGCAACCAGTCGCTTGAGGTCGGTCTGCATGGTGGCAGCGACGGCGCCGTAGATGATGCCGATGGTCGCGAGCGTCAGGAAGAGCGGCTTGGCCCACACCGCAGCCTCGGGGAAGAGGTACAGACCGAACCGCAGGAACCCGTACGTTCCGAGCTTCAGAAGCACGCCCGCGAGGATGACCGAACCACCGGTCGGTGCCTGGGTGTGCGCATCCGGCAGCCACGTGTGCAACGGGAACAACGGCACCTTGACGGCGAACGCAATGGCGAAACTGAGGAACAACCAGCGACCGGTGGAGGCCGCGAACGACGCGCGTTCGGCGATGGTGACGAGGTCGAACGTGAAGTACCCGATGTCGTTGCGTGCGATGACGGCCGTGGCGATGATGCCGACGAGCATGAACGCGGAGCCGAACATCGTGTACAGGAAGAACTTCGTGGCTGCGTAGACGCGCTTGTCGTATCCCCAGCCGCCGATCAGGAAGTACATCGGGACGAGGACGATCTCGAAGAAGATGAAGAACAGGAACAGGTCGAGGCTGAGGAAGCTGCCCATGACGCCGGCCTCGAGCAGCAACAACCAGGCCAGGTAGCGCTTCTCGTCGTGGTGCGGGTCGACGCCGATGATGACGAGGGGGAAGAGGATGCCCGTCAGCACGACGAGGAACAGTGAGATCCCGTCCACGCCGACGTGCCAGGAGATGCCCCACGCCTTGATCCACTCGTGCTGCGAGACGAACTGGAACCCACCCTCGTGCGAATGGAACGACGCGAGCAACCAGATGGACATGCCACCGATACCCACGGAGAACAAGGTCGCGGCCAGCTTCACGTACTCGGGACGACGGTTGCTGAGCAACGCGACGACGAGCGAGCCGAGGACCGGCAGCAGGATGAGTGCCGAGAGGATCGGGAACGAAGCTGTCTCGTGCATCACAGCACCCCCCTGACCAGGAACCACGCGAGCACAAGCACCACCGCGACACCCACGATCGCCGCGTACGAACGGATCAAGCCGTTCTGCAGCCTGCGCAGGAGCCCGCTGGCATTGCGCACCTCGATGCCCACGCCGTTGACGGCACCGTCGACGACCCTGGCGTCGAACGCGGCGATTCCCCGGAAGGCCGCGCGGCCGGGGCCACCTACGAGCGCCGCGATCGAGGCGTCGTACCTCCATCCGTCGGCGAGGATCTGCGGCTCGACGGGCCTTGCCTTGCCCTTTGCGTACACGGCGACGGATGCGGCAATACCGACCGCGGCAATGACGACGGCGAGGCCGAGCAGCAACCACTTGTTCTCGTACGCCCACGTCGCGTGGATGTCGGCCTCGGCCTCGTGGACGACCGGCTCGAGCCAGTGCTCGAGGAAGTGAGTGCTCTTCGAGAACGGAAGCTGGAGCGCCCCGCCCACGATGCTGAGACCTGCGAGGACAACCAACGGGAGAGTCATCGTCCACGGGCTCTCGTGCGGGGTGTGCGAGTCGCCGTGGGCGCCGTGCTCCTCGGCGTGGTCGTGCCAACGTGCCTCGCCGTAGAAGACCATGATCACCTGGCGCGTCATGTAGTACGCCGTGAGGAGTGCAGTGACGATCCCGACGAGATAGAGCGCGCGGTTGTTCGCGAACGCATAGAGCAGGATCTCGTCCTTCGACCAGAAGCCGGCAAACGGCGGCACACCGGCGATGGCCAACCAGCCGATGATGAACGTGAACCCCGTGATCGGCATGACCTTGCGCAGCGCACCCATCCGTCGCATGTCCTGCTCGTGGTGCATGCCGTGGATGACCGAACCCGACCCGAGGAACAACAGCGCCTTGAAGAAGGCGTGCGTGACCATGTGGAAGATGGCGGCGACGTACGCACCCGAACCGATGGCGAGGAACATGAAGCCCAGCTGGCTGACGGTGGAGTACGCGAGCACCTTCTTGATGTCGGTCTGCGCGACGGCGATCGTGGCGGCGAACAGTGCGGTTGCCGCACCGACCGATGCAATCACGGTGCCGGCCCACGGGTATGCCTCGTGCAGGACAGGCGCCATGCGCGTCAGCAGGAAGACACCGGAGGTGACCATGGTTGCGGCGTGGATCAGGGCAGACACCGGGGTCGGGCCCTCCATCGCGTCAGGCAGCCAGATGTACAGGGGCAACTGTGCGGACTTGCCGCATGCGCCGACGAACAGCATGAGGGCGATGCCGGTGGCCGTCACGTGGGCGAGCTCGCCCGCGTGCGCCGCATGGTTGATGCCCTCGTACGAGAGTGTGCCGACGCTGGCGAACGCCATGAACATCGCGGTCATCATGCCCCAGTCACCCACGCGGTTCGTGACGAACGCCTTCTTGCCGGCAGTGGCGGCCGAGTCACGGGTGTGCCAGAAGGAGATGAGGAAGTAGGAGCATGCACCGACTCCCTCCCACCCGAGGAAGGTGACGAGCAGGTTCTCGCCGAGCACCAGCATCAGCATGGAGAAGACGAAGAGATTGAGGTACAGGAAGAACTTCGAGAACTTCGGGTCACCGTGCATGTAGCCGATTGCGTACAGGTGGATCAGGGAACCGATGCCGGTGACGAAGAGCGCCATCGTGATGCTGAGCGGGTCGGCGAGGAATGCCAGGTCGACCTGGAGACCGCCGACAGGCAGCCAGGAGAACAAGGTGACGACGTGGTGACGCTCCTCCGCGGTCCGCGAGAGCAGGTCGAAGTAGACCCCCACGGTGACGGCGAATGCCGATGCGGTCATCACCGTGGCGAGCACGCCGGCGAGGGGTTCGCCGAGACGACGGCCGAACAGCAGGATCAGCAGGAAACCGGCAAGCGGCAATGCAGGGACCAACCAGACGAGATCGAGCATGACGCGGTTATCCCTTCAGCACCGAGAGGTCGTCTGCCGTGGCCGCGGTGCGGCGACGCATGATGGACACGATGATCCCGAGACCGACCACCACCTCGGCGGCGGCGACGACGAGCACGAAGAACACCGCACTCTGGCCGTTCACGTCGGAACGTGCCCGGCTGAACGTGACGAGGCTGAGGTTCACGGCGTTCAGCATCAATTCGATGCACATGAACATGACCAGCGGGTTGCGGCGCACCAGGACGCCGACGGTCCCGATCGCGAACAGGACGGCGGAGAGTACGAGGAACCACGAGGTGGTGGGCTCGACAACGGCGAGAAGGCTCACTGTGCCACCTCTTCCTTCGGCAGTCGACGGGCAAGGATGACCGTGCCCACGACGGCCACGAGCAGCAGGATCGACGTGATCTCGAATGCGAACACGTGGTCACCGAAGATCGAACCGGCCAGTTCCTTCACGTTTGCATCGGGTGAATCGAGCGTGGGCGACGACAGGCCCGCGCCCGACCTCATGACCGCGTTGTCCGACGTGAGGACGGCACCGGTGAGCAGGCCCACCATGGCGACCCCGATGACCGCGGCGAGCGGACGCTGGACGGTGAGCGGTTCGATGCTGAGGTCCTCGGCCTGGTCGACACCGAGAAGCATGATGACGAACAGGAACAACACCACGATGGCACCCGCGTAGACGATGACCTGCACGGCCGCCAGGAAATGGGCGCCCTGCTGGACGAAGATGACGGCGATGCCGAACAGTGTCAGCACCAGGCTCATCGCGGCGTGCACGGGATTGCGGCGCACCACGACGCCGACCGCACCGACGACTGCCATCAGCGATGCGAGAACGAAGACGACCAGTTCCATCAGTCGTCCTCCATGTCACGGACGTCCTGCGCGGGCTCGGGCGTGCGGACGCCGTACCCGAGCTCGCCGCTCCACGACACGACACCCTCGAACGATGCGTCACCGGACGGCGCGGTCGCGCGCATCCACCCCGAGGTGAGAAGGTCCTCGCCCTCGCGCCAGTCCTCCCACGGGAGCTGCTGCGGCATGCCCCGGTCGTCCACGAGCAGTTCTGCCTTCGTGTAGATGGCGTCGTTGCGATTGGTGAAGGAGAACTCGAACAACTTCGACTCCGTGATTGCCTCCGTGGGGCACGCCTCCACGCACATGTCGCAGTGGATGCAGCGCAGGTAGTTGATCTCGTAGACGAAACCGAAACGCTCACCGGGCGACGTGGGATTGTCGGGGTCGTTGTCCTTGCCGCGCACGTAGATGCACTTGGCGGGGCACACACCGGCGCACAGTTCGCAGCCGATGCACTTCTCCATGCCGTCCTCGTAACGGTTCAGCACGTGGCGACCGTGGAGGCGCTCGGGCTTCTCGATCTTCTGGTCCTTCGCGTCGTTGCGCTTCTTCCGGAAGACGCGGCCGCCCGAGTATTCGGTGGTCACCTTGTTCTTGTACCCGTGCTGACGCAGGGTGACCAGGAATCCGCCGAAGTAACCCATCAGAATCCAGCTCCGTGCTTCTCGCGGTTCTCGCGGCTCGCCTTCGCGGCAAGCTGCAACAACGTGTAACCGAGGATGAGAACGAGTGCGGTGACGACCGTGACCACGGTGCGGTCCCAGCCGGCGTCACTACCGACGCGCTGGGCTGCCAGCAGCATGAACCAACCAAGTGACGCGGGGATCAGCACCTTCCACCCGAGGTCCATCAACTGGTCGTAACGGAAGCGCGGCAGCGTGGCGCGGAACCACACGTACACGTAGAGGAACACGAGCACCTTCAGCAGGAGCCAGACGGTGCCCTCGAGCGCGTTCGGCACGAACGGGATGTCGAGCGTCGTGTTGCCGATGGAGATGGGCTGCGGGCCACCGAAGAACAACGTCACGATGAGACCGGACATGGTGACCGTGTTCATGAATTCGGCCAGGTAGAACAGCGCGAAACGGATGGAGGCGTACTCGGTGTTGAAGCCACCGACCAGTTCCTGCTCCGCCTCGACCAGGTCGAACGGCGGTCGGTTCAGTTCCGCGGTTGCGGCGATCAGGAAGATGAAAAACGGCACGAACCCGGTGGTCACCACGTTCCAGTTGCCGAGCGAGGTCTGGCCGTTCACGATGCCGCTGGTCGACAGAGTGCCAGCGATCAGGAGGACCGCGCCGAGGGACAGCCCGAGGGCCGCCTCGTACGACACCATCTGTGCGGACGCGCGCACCGAACCGAGCAGCGGGTACTTCGAGCCGCTCGACCACCCGGCCAGCATGATGCCGTAGACCGCGATCGACGAGATGGCGAGAGCGAACAGGACGCCCACGGGCGGGTCGGCCAGCTGCATGCGCGTCGTGTGGCCGAACAGCGTGATC
>JBEDDY010000181.1:0-4003 GCA_041176025.1 Actinomycetota bacterium
ATGTGTATGTGGACGAACCTGTCCACATACACATCAACCTCGGCGTCCCCCGTCTCCACGAAGCTCTCGAGGTTCAGTGACCCGCCGGTGAGGTTGTTGAACACCCAGCCGGTCTCGCGGACGACGTCATCTGCGCTCTCGCGTGCCTCGGCGCGGGTGCCCGCGGCCCGCCACGGCGTCAGCTGACGGCGTCTCTCTGCCATTCGCCGATTCTGACAGACCGGCCTACTTGCGCTCGGGCAATGGTGCGGAGTACGCGGTCCCGGAGTCGAGGCCGAATGCGGTGTGGAGCGCACGCACGGCGGTCTCCATGTCAGACAGCGAGATGACCACGGACACCCTGATTGTGCTGGTGGAGATCATGTGGATGTTGACGTTGTTGTCCGCCAGGACCCTGAACATCCTCGCTGCGATCCCGGGGCTGGTCTTCATGCCGGCCCCCACGAGGGACACCTTCGCGATGTCGGCGTCGTGCGTGACTGCCTGAGCCCCGATCTCCCCGGCGACGCGGGCGACGATGTCCTCGGCTGTCTTCATGTCCGCCTTGGGGACGGTGAAAGAGATGTCCGTGAGGCCGTCCTTCGATGTGTTCTGCACGATCATGTCGACGTTGATGTTGGCGTTGGCCAGGTTCTCGAACAGGGCGGCCGAGATCCCCGGCCTGTCCGGCACGGCAATGACGGTGACCTTCGACTCGCTCGCGTCCTGCACGACTCCGGAGATGACGGGGTCTTCCATGGTGGCTCCTCCTTCAGAGGCTTCGTTGGCGACCCACGTGCCGTGCTCCCAGGTGAAACTGGAGCGGACGTGGATGGGGACGTTGTGGTTGCGTGCGAACTCGACGGAACGGAGGGCCAGCACCTTGCTCCCGACCCCGGCCATCTCGAGCATCTCCTCGAACTGGAGACGGGCGAGCTTGCGTGCCTGGGGGACGATGCGCGGGTCGGCCGTGAAGACCCCGGTGACGTCGGTGTAGATCTCGCACACGTCCGCGTCGAGCGCGGCCGCGAGCGCCACAGCCGTGGTGTCGCTGCCGCCACGGCCGAGTGTGGTCACCTCGCTGTCGGTGGACACACCCTGGAATCCCGCGACCACGACCACCTTGCCGGCGGCGAGCGCATCACGCACACGGTCGCCCTTGACCTCGAGGATCTTTGCCTTGGTGTGCACTGTGTCGGTGATGATGCCGACCTGTGAACCGGTGAAACTGACGGCATCGACGCCGATGCCGGCGAGTGCGATGCAGAGGAGCGACATGGAGATGCGCTCACCGGCAGTGAGCAGCATGTCCATCTCCCTGCCGGGCTGGATGCCGGACACTGCGTTCGCCAGCGAGATCAGGTTGTCGGTGGACTTCCCCATGGCAGAGACGACCACCACCACGTCGTTGCCGTGGTTGCGCGTGAATGCGACATGGTCGGCGACGGCCTTGATACGGTCCGGATCGGCCACGGAGGTGCCGCCGTACTTCTGAACTACGAGTGCCACAGGCACCCGAGGCTAACGGCGGCGAAGTATTGCTCCCACTGACTTTTCAGCCCCTGCGGGGTGCAAGTAGCCTCTCTCCCTCGTGGGCACAGACAAGCGAAACAGACAGAAGCAGAACCGCCAGGCGGCTCGCGAGGCCAGGGCACGCGAGGTGCGGCGCGCGAAAGTGCGCGGGCGTGCGACCCTGTACGGCGGGATCATCGCGGCCGTCCTCGTGACGGTCTTTGCGATCAGCCAGCTGGGCGGCGATGACAGCCCGGCGGACAGCAGCGACACGACCTCCGTCGAGGAGGCACCGTCACTGTCGACCGTCCCGGGCAGGCAGATCACCGGCGACACCCCGTGCCCGAAGACCGACGGCAGCGAGGAACGCGCGACCGTCTTCGAGAAGGCACCGCCCACCTGCATCGACGCCGCGAAGAAGTACACGGCCACCTTCGACACCAGCGAGGGCAAGATCGTCGTCGCGCTCGACACCGCGAAGACGCCGGACACCGTCAACAACTTCGTCGTGCTGTCCCGCTACAAGTACTACGACGGCTCGTTCATCTTCCGCACCGACCCGTCCATCGACATCATCCAGGGCGGCGGGGCCACCAACTCCGATGACCCCGGCTACTCCATCAAGGACGAGGGCAACGGGTTCAGCTACGAAGAGGGCGACCTCGTCATGGCCCGCACCGGCGCACCGGACTCCGCCGGCGGCCAGTTCTTCTTCGTCACCGGCGAGAAGGCCGCGCTCCTGAACAGCCAGGGCACGTACGTGGTCTTCGGCAAGGTCACGGAGGGTCTGGACGTGGTCAAGTCGATCATCGGGCTGAACTCCGGCTCGGGCAGTCTCGGCGGGGCCCCCAGCCGCAACGTCGAGGTCACCACGGTCACCATCACCGAGGGCTGACCCGGACCGTCCGGATCTGCCGGATGGGAAGCCCGGGCACCCCGCCCGTTACCCTCGTCGCATGGCATCAAGCATCAAGAAGGTTGGAATCTGCGGGTCGGGCATCATGGGCTCGGGTCTCGCCGAGGTGGCGGCCAAGGCCGGCTACGACGTGGTCGTGCGCTCGCGCAGCAAGGCCACCGCGGACGCGATGATCACGTCCATCGAGAAGGGCCTCGACAAGCAGGTCTCCCGCGAGAAGATCACCGCGGACGACAAGGCCGCGATCCTGGGGCGTCTCTCCGCCACCGAGAAGATCGCCGACCTCGCGGACTGTGACCTCGTGATCGAGTCGGTGGTGGAGGACCTCGCCGTCAAGACCGCGCTGTTCGCCGAACTCGACAAGGCAGTGAAGCCCGGCGCGATCCTCGCCACCAACACGAGCACGCTGCCCGTGGTGGAGATGGCGATGGCGACTGGCCGGCCGGACCGTGTGTGCGGCATCCACTTCTTCAACCCGGCCACGGCGATGCCGCTCGTCGAGGTCGTCACCCCGATCACCGCGAGCGACGACACGATCGCCGAGGCGAACGCCTTCGTCGCGCAGTGCGGCAAGAGCGGCGTGCAGGTCAAGGACCGGGCGGGGTTCATCGTGAACGCGCTCCTGTTTCCGTACCTCAACAACGCCATCCGCATCTGGGAGACGGGCACTGCCTCCATGGAGGACATCGACACCGCGATGAAGGGCGGCTGCAACTTCCCGATGGGGCCGTTCGCACTCCTCGACCTCGTCGGTCTCGACACCTCGCTGTCGATCCTCGAGGCACTGCACGCCGAGTTCGCCGACCCGAACTACGCGGCGGTCCCCACGCTGCGCAGGCTCGTCGCGGCAGGGAAGCTCGGCCGCAAGTCCGGTGAGGGCTTCTACAAGTACTAGGAGCGGGCGGGGACTCCGCTCGTGACACGGTTCGACACGTGCGACTGGGGGTTCCCCACGTCGGACGCATGGCCCGAGGATGACGTGGTTGCGGCGGGTGCCGACCTCGAGCCCCCGACCCTCCTCTACGCGTACTCGCACGGGATGTTCCCGATGCACATCGACGGCCTGCACAGGCGGCTGGGGTGGTGGTCGCCGCTCAGGCGCGGCGTGATACCGCTCGACGGTCTCCGCGTGTCACGTTCGATGCGGCGAAGCGACAGGCGCTTCACCGTCACGTTCGACACCTGCTTCGAGGACGTGATGATGCAGTGCTCCGACCTGCGCGCCGACGGGAACTGGATCACGCAGGAGTTCGTCCGGTCGTACTCGCGGCTGCACCGGATGGGGCATGCCTCGAGCGTCGAGGTGTGGAACAGCGGCGGCGACCTCGTCGGCGGCCTCTACGGGGTGCGCATCGACCGGTTCTTCGCCGGTGAGTCGATGTTCCACCGCGAGACCGACGCCTCCAAGGTGGCGCTCATGCACCTCGTGGCACGGCTGAACGAGGAGGGGGCGCAACTGCTGGACACCCAATGGTGCACCGACCATCTCGCGTCCCTCGGCTGCATCGAGGTCCCCCGGGCCGGGTACCTCGCCATGCTCGGCACTGCACTGGGCTGAATCCGCAGGGCGGCCGTGGGGAACGGCCGCCCCCGTTG
>JBEDDY010000182.1:0-6227 GCA_041176025.1 Actinomycetota bacterium
GACTTCGCACCCAACTGGACCGCGGACGGGAAGCACGAGTACAGGTCGATGATCCCGATGTCGTCGATGGTCAGTCCCGCGAGCTCGAGCACGCGACGGCCGGCGAGTTCGATCGCCGGCGTCTTCCAGAAGTGCTCGCGGTGCGAGACGAACGCATGCTCGTGTGCATCGCTGCCCGACTGCGGGAACACCCACTTGTCGCGCGCAACGCCGAGTGCCTCTGCCTTCGCCGCGGAACAGACGATCAACGCGGCAGACATGTCGACGTCGTTGTTCGAGTTCATCATCTTCGGGTACGGGAAGCCGACCATGCGGTTCTTCTCCGTCACGGTGCGGATCTCCTCGGCGGTGTGCCCCTTTTGGTCCCACGCGTACGGGTTGGTGGTGGCGACCTGCGCGAAACGCGACCACAGTTCGCTGATGTGACGCTGGTGTTCGTCGATGGAACGGCCGGCCTGCGCGCGCAGTGCGGTCTCGAACAACGGGTAGATCTGGATGGGCATCATGATCTTGCGCTCGAGTTCCTCGGGCATGTTCATGCGGAGGTCCTCCGACACCGGGGTGGGGGTCTCGTCCGTCGAGCGCCACTCAGGTGTCACGCCGGCCTTCGTCATGCGGGCACGCGTGCGCGTGGTCTCCCCGCCCGTGAGGATCACGATGTCGGCCTTTCCGGACAGGATCTCGCGTGACGCGGTGTTGACGAGGGTCTGCGGAGTGTTGCCGCCCATCGCGGAGAGCCCGAGTTCGCGCGGGGACAGACCGAGGTCGTCCGCGATGAACCGGGCGGGATTGCCGTACTTCCACGAGAGCAGACTGACGACGCGGAGAGCGTCGGGATTCGGCACCGATGACAGACCCGCGTCGGCTGCAGCGCGACGGATTGCCTCGCCCATCATGCCCACGGGGTCGAGCGCGTCGGTGAAGTTGTCGGCCCTCTGGACGAACTGTCCGACACCGATCAGAACGGGAGTGCGTGGGTCAAGCGTCATAACGAAGACGCTAGGCGGTCATGAGGGTGTGCCTACTACGCTGGTTCCCGTGTCACGCATAGCAATCGGAGCAGATCACGCAGGGTACGACCTGAAACAGCACCTCATCTCGGTGCTGCAGAAGGCCGGCCACGAAGTGCAGGATCTCGGCACCCACTCCACCGAGAGCTGCGACTACCCGCCGATCTGCGCGGGCGTCGGACGCGTGGTGCGCGACGGCGGTGCCGACTTCGGCGTCGTGCTCGGCGGGAGCGGCCAGGGAGAACAGCTCGCCGCCAACAAGGTGCGCGGTGTGCGCGCCGCGCTCTGCAACTGCCTCTACACCGCGCGCATGGCCCGCGAGCACAACAACGCGAACGTGCTCAGCATGGGCGCCCGCGTCGTCGGCGTCGGCCTTGCCGAGGAGATCCTGAACACATTCCTGTCCACCCCCTTCGAAGGAGGCCGTCACGAGCGTCGCGTCGCGATGCTGGCCGACATCGAGAACGAGGAAACGAGCAAGTAATGCCCTGGCCGTCAGAAAACGACCACGACACCGAGGTCTTCGACCTCCTCGAGGCGGAGCGCATCCGCCAGAACACCGGTCTCCAGTTGATCGCGAGCGAGAACTTCACGTCGCCCGACGTCATGCGGGCCACGGGCTCGGTGTTCACCAACAAGTACTCCGAGGGTTACCCGGGCAAGCGCTACTACGGCGGCAACTCCATCGTGGACAGCGTGGAGGCACTCGCCATCGAACGCGTGAAGCAGCTCTTCGGCGCGGACCACGCGAACGTGCAGCCGCACTCCGGCGCCAGCGCGAACATGGCCGTGTACCTCGGCCTGTTGAAGCCCGGTGACACGATCCTCGGTCTCAGTCTCGACCATGGTGGTCACCTCACCCACGGGTCACCGGTTAATGCCAGCGGCATCCTCTACAACTTCGTCAATTACAAGGTCGGCGTCAGCGACCAGCGGATCGACTTCGACGAGGTGCGCCAGATGGCGCTCGAGCACCGCCCGAAGATGATCGTCGCGGGCACCACCAGTTACTCCCGTCGACTCGATCCGGAGCCGTTCAAGAAGATCGCTGACGAGGTCGGTGCGTTGTTGATGTTCGACATCGCCCACCTCGCCGGTCTCGTCGCCGGTGGCGCGCACCCGAACCCCGTGCCGTTCGCCGACGTCGTCACCTTCACCACCCACAAGACACTGCGTGGTCCGCGCGGCGGTTGCATCCTCTGCAAGGCCGAGCACGCACAGGCCATCGACAAGGCAGTGTTCCCGGGCAGCCAGGGCGGCCCGCTCGAGCACGCCGTCGCCGCGAAGGCGGTCGCGTTCCGCGAGGCTCTGGACCCGTCCTTCAAGGCATATGCGCACCAGATCGTGAAGAACGCCTCGACTCTCGCCGAGGAACTCACGAAGCAGGGTTTCCGCATCGTCAGCGGCGGCACGGACAACCACCTCATGGTCGTCGACCTGCGCACGTTCGATGCCGACCTCACCGGCAAGGAGGCCCAGCTGGTGCTCGACGAAGCGGGCATCACCCTGAACAAGAACACGGTTCCCGACGACCCGCGCAGCCCCTTCGTCACCTCGGGTGTCCGCATCGGCACGCCGGCCGTCACCACGCAGGGGATGAAAGAGGCCGAGATGGCAGACATCGCCTCGTTGATCGCCGAGGCACTGCGCCACCGCACCGACGCATCAGCCGTTGCCGCGGTGAAGGCCAAGGTTGCGGCACTCTGCGCCCGTTTCCCCGTGTACCCGAACAAGTTCTGACCTGTTCCCACGGCGGGAGGCCACGCCGTTCCGCGTCACGGTCTTGCGTTCTTATCTAGGCTCGCACCATGGGTGATCTGAACGGCTACTTCATGGTCGGACTGTGTGCCGCCCTGGTCACGTTCGTCACCACACCGATCGTGCGGTGGTGGGCCCACCGCACCGGGAACGTCGTGCAGCCCGGTCCGCGCAAGGTGCACACGAAGCCCACGCCACAGTTGGGCGGCATCGCGATGTTCGTGGGCTTCGCCGTCGCTCTCGCCATGGCATGGAAGATGGACCGGTTCGGCCCGTTGTTCCGCGGGAACTCCGAACCACTCGGCATTCTCATCGCAGGTGCGATCATCCTTGCCACCGGTGCCCGTGACGACCTGAAGGAGGTGTCGCCGCCCGCGCGCATCCTCGCGACGGTCGCTGCCGGGATGGTGCTCGTGCAGTTCGGCGTCACGATGTTCTACTTCCGCCTGCCGTTCGTCGGCGTCCTCCAGTTGTCATCCGACTGGATCCCGATCGTCACGGTGGTCTGGCTGCTCGGCATGACCCAGGCCATCAACCTGATTGACGGTCTCGACGGTCTCGCGGGGGGCATCGTCGCGATCGGGTCGACGAGTTTCTTCATCTACTCGCGTCACCTCAGTGACCTGCACCTTCTCAGTGAACCGAACCTCGGACCGCTCATCGCCATGATCACGGTGGGTGTGTGCGTCGGGTTCCTGCCGTTCAACGCCAACCGTGCGACCATCTTCATGGGGGATGGGGGCGCCTACTTCCTCGGGTTCCTGCTTGCGGTGTCGACCAGCGTGGTCGGAGGACGTGCCGACCCCAACACGCAGGGTTTCAGCGGCCAGACCTACTTCTTCCTCGCGCCACTCGCCATCCCGCTCATCGTCCTCGGAGTCCCCATCTTCGACACCGCATTTGCGATCCTGCGGCGCGTCAGCCGCCGCCAGGGGTTCTCGACTGCCGACAAGGGCCATCTCCACCACCGCCTCATCAACCTCGGCCATGGCCCCCGCCGTGCCGTGGCCATCCTGTGGCTGTGGACGGCATTGCTGTCCGGGTTCGTGCTGTACCCGGTGTTCTACCCCCGGGCCAACAACTTCGCCCCGTTCGGCCTGGTCGCCATCGTCTTGTTCCTCTACACGGTCCTGCACCCGGACCTGAACAAGCCGGCCGCCGAACCGGGCGAGGCGGACGCAGACGGGGCGACCACGCCCTGAACCGCGAGTGGCGGATGACACATGTGCCCCTCCGGGGCTGATGTGCGGGCCTGTCGCCCTCCTCATCTAGATTGTCCACGGTTTCACAAGGTCGTGAACCCCTGTATTTGATGGATTTTGCCGTGAGATTGCTCCCCAAGCCGAAGCCGATGGCACCCATCGACTCGAGCATCTCCAATGGCGCCGAGCTTGCCGGTGGGGTCCTTGTGTTCTTCCTCATCGGGTTCGGTCTGGACATGTGGCTCGGCACGACCCCCTGGTTCATGATCGGACTCGTCATCTTCGGTGTCGTCGGCCAGTTCGTGAAGATGTATTACGAGTACTCGGCCCGCATGGAGATGCTGGAGCGTGAACGCGCACAGTCGGCGCGGGGGATCCCGGAATGACGACCCCCAGCCCGTTCGCGGCCGCCGCAGCCGGCCAGGCGCCGGAGGTGTCCGTGTCGAAGGACCTCGTCAAGCGCGGTCTGTGGGTCACGCCGCTCTTTCTCGTGGTGTGCGGG
The DNA here is from genome assembly GCA_041176025.1 of Actinomycetota bacterium. Lineage (GTDB taxonomy): Bacteria > Actinomycetota > Acidimicrobiia > Acidimicrobiales > Ilumatobacteraceae > UBA2093. The sequence goes on from JBEDDY010000182.1 coordinate 4,473, forward strand.
GTCATCTGGGGTCTGCACGGTGCTTACTCGTCGGCCTACGCACTCTCACTCGTTCTCGCGAACTTCGTCGTGGCTGCCTCGCTGATCGCGGTGACGGCGCCGATTTCACTGGCACTCATGATGGGAGTCAGCTTGTTCGGCTACCTCATCCGGCTCGGGCTGATCTGCCTGGCCGTGTGGCTGGTGCATGATGCGTCATGGGTTTCGTTGCCGGCCCTCGGTGCAACTATCATCATCTCGCACCTCGGTCTCCTCTTCTGGGAAATGAAGTACATCGCCGCTTCACTTGCATTTCCCGGATTGCGCCCGAATAGGCAAGAATGTCCCCCGACCAGCGCGGCTGAGAAACACTGAAGGACCACAACGTGATTGCTCTTGAGTTTCCAGAGATCAACTCGATTCTCCGGTGGAAAGACCTCTTTCCGTCATTCAACAAGATTGCCCTGATTGCGGTTCTCGCGACGCTCATCAGCACCGTCATTTTCCTTCTTGCCGCCCGCAGGGACGCATCCACCGCACCGAAGGGCGTGCGCAACCTCGCAGAGGTCATCGTCGAGTTCATCGAGGACGGCGTGATCATGCAGACCATGGGCAAGGACGGCCTCGGCTGGACGCCGTTCCTCATGTCGATGTTCCTCTTCATCTACCTGTGCAACGTGCCCGGCATCATTCCGTTCTTCCAGATGCCCGCGACCGCGCGCATGGCCGTTCCGATGTTCTTCGCACTCCTCGTGTGGGTCATCTACAACGCGGTCGGCATCAAGCACCAGGGCATCGGCGGATACCTGAAGAGCACGCTGTTCCCCCCGGGAGTGCCGAAGGCCCTGTACATCCTCGTGACGCCGATCGAGTTCATCTCGGCGATCATCGTCCGCCCGTTCTCGCTCGCCGTCCGACTCTTCGCCAACATGATGGCGGGCCACATCCTGCTCGTCACGTTCGCCCTTCTCTCGGAAGCTCTCTTCCAGGCGAAGGACAAGGTGCTGATCCCGGTCGGCATCCTGCCGTTCTTCATGCTCATCTTCCTCACCTCGTTCGAGGTGCTGGTCGCATTCCTGCAGGCATACATCTTCGCAATGCTCACCGCCGTGTACATCGGCGGGGCGGCGCACCCCGAGCACTAACCGGCCCGGTCACACAGGTCTCCCAACCATCCACTCATAGGAGAAAACACAATGGAAGCAATTGCACACCTCGTCGCGGAACTGAACGCCGCGGACCAGAAGAATGCCAACGCCGCGATGTCGGCCGGCTACGCGTATGGTCTCGCAGCTATCGGACCTGGCATCGGCATCGGTTACCTCGTCGGCCAGTCGGTCTCGGCGATGGCCCGTCAGCCCGAAGCTGCCGGCATGGTCCGCACCACGATGTTCCTCGGCATCGCGTTCACCGAGGCGCTCGCGCTCATCGGCTTCGTGGTGTTCATTCTTCTCAAGTTCGCCTAGAGCGACACTGAGTCCGAGTCCATCAACGATCTCCGTCTGTACGGAGTCCAGGAGCTGAGATGCTGACTGCGAAAGTCACCCAATCGAACGGCCGTGTGATCCACGTGCGTCTGGTGCAATCCGACTCGGCGACCGACACCACGGTCGCCGGCGAGGAAGCCACCGCGCTCGCGGCTGAGTCCGGTGAAGCCGAGGGCGAGACCCACAGCGAGGTCAAGACCGCGCCGAACCCGATCGCCCCCGAGACCAAGGAACTTGCCTGGGCCGCGGGGTCGTTCATCGTGCTGTTCGTGCTGATGCGGTTCTTCCT
>JBEDDY010000183.1:0-11919 GCA_041176025.1 Actinomycetota bacterium
GAGATGACCCCGGAGGAGCGCGAGCGCGGTTACGCCATGAACCTGAACACGTGCCACATGTGGGACGAAGAAGGCGACATGGTCAGCGAGATCCGACGCGGCGAACCGATGGAGGTCCCCGTGTGGATGGTGAAGCGCCTCACGAAGCTGGGCAAGAGCCCGGAGGAATGGGACAAGTTCCGCTGACGCGGACCGTTCCTACTTTGCGATCGTCGCCAGCAGGAACAGCCCCGACACCACGAGAAGCACGAATGCCGGCGCGGTGGCATTTGCCGTGTCCTTGACGCGCACATGTGTGAGCGTTGCCACGGCGAAGTACCCGCACAGGCACAGCCCCGCCAGTTCCGCCACCCGGATGTTCCCGAAGCCGACGACCAGGACGACACCGAGAAGCAACTTGATCGCGCCGAGGACCGGGACCATGCGCGCGGGGATCTGCAGGTGTTCCGTGGCGGCCAGCGCCTTCGGGTGACGAATGACGTCGAAGACGGCGGTCCCGCCGAGGACCACGAGGAGGAGCACTGCCAGCACGTTCGCAACGTTGTTCATTTCTTCTTCCCCCTTGCGAGAACCGTCTGCTCGTGGTCGAGCAACCACCGTTTGGTGTCAAGCCCGCCCGCGAAGCCGGTGAGCGACCCGTCGGCACCCACGATGCGGTGGCACGGCAACACGATCGCGACGGGGTTCTTCCCGTTGGCGGCGCCCACGGCGCGCGTCGCGGTGGGACGACCGATGGCCGCTGCCTGTTGCGAGTACGAAGCCGTGCGGCCGAACCCCACTTTCGCGAGTGCCTTCCATGCGGACACCTGGAATTCGGTGCCCTCCAGATCGAGTTTCAGGTCGAACGAGGTGCGTGTGCCGGCGAAGTACTCGCGCAACTGGCGGAGCGCCGCGGCGACGACCGGGTGCGACGCCCTCTCGGTGACAGTGCATCCCTCGAGGATTCGCGGCATGTCGTCGGGATCGAACATCACGTTATGCAGACCGCGGTCACTCGCGACGACCACCACCGGCCCGATCGGGGCGTTCAACGTCGCACGGTGGTACGTCACGCCTGCAGCCATCGCCACAGCGTACGCACGGTTCGTCAGCGTGCCGGTTGTTCGTTGTACTCTGCAAAGATAGAAACCCAGCAGTTCTCCATCAGCCAACGCGAGATCAAGCTCGTCTATGCAGCCATGATGGCGGCCGTAGGGCTGTCGTCGCTGAACGGGTCCACAGTCAGCACCGCGCTCACCACGATCGTGTCCGACCTCGGCGGCATCAAGGCCTACACCTGGGTGTCCACCTCGTACCTGTTGACGTCGACCGCCGCGACACCGCTGTTCGGGAAGTTCAGCGACCTGTACGGGCGCAAGACCTTCACCCAGTTGGCCATCGGCATCTTCCTCGTCGGGTCCTTGATGTGCTCACTTGCCCCGACGATGGGGATGCTCGTCCTCGCGCGCGCGGTGCAGGGCATCGGCAGCGGCGGCGTGATGGCGATGTCGTTCGTCGTCATCGCCGACATCGTTCCCCCGCGCGAACGCGGCAGGTACGTGGGTGCGTTCACCAGCATCTTCGCCCTCTCCAGCGTCGCCGGCCCCCTGATCGGCGGTCTCATCGTCGACCACACCACGTGGCGCTGGATCTTCATCGTCAACCTCCCGTTCGGGGTGTTCGCGCTGTGGATGACACAGCGCCACCTCAGGCTCCCGGTGATGCGCCGCGACACCAGCATCGACGGGCTCGGCGCGGTGCTGCTCGTTGCCGGCGTGGCCACCCTGATTCTCGGACTGTCGTGGTCGCCAGGCCAGTACGGCTGGGTGTCGGCCCAGACACTCGGGATGCTGGCGGTCTCCGTGGCGGCCCTCGTCGCGTTGCTCGTGTGGGAACCGCGCTCCACCAACCCCATCCTGCCCGTGCACCTGTTCCGCAACCACACGGTGCAGACGATGGTTCCCATGGTCACGCTGATCAGCGCGGCGATGACGACCGTGAGCTCGTTCATGCCGCTCTTCCTGCAGGCCGTCACCGGGGTGTCCCCGACCAACTCGGGACTGCTCCTCGTGCCGATGATGTTCGGGATGACCTTCGCGAGCCAGTTCGTGGGTCGCAAGGTGACCGTCACCGGCCACTACCGCGTGTGGCCCATCGTCGGTGCCGCACTCGGCACGGCCGGCATGATCATGGTCAGCTTCGTCACCAACTCGGGGTTCCGCATCGGTGTCAGCCTCGTCGGTATGGCACTGATGGGCTTCTGCGTCGGCGGCACGATGCCGACGTCGACGACCGCCATCCAGAACAGCGTCGAGGTGCGGGATCTCGGCGTGGCCAGCTCACTCTCGCAGTTGTGCCGCAACCTCGGCAGCACGATCGCTCTTGCCTCCTACGGCGCGGTCCTCAACTCCCAGCTGCAGGGTCGGGTCGACCCGTCGCTGCTGCGTGCACCGAGGCACATCAATGACCTTCCCGAGCCAGGCCGGACCCAGGCGATCGAGGCGGTGTCGCACGGCATCACCACGGTCTTCCGCTTCGCGGTCCCCATGCTCATCGTGGCCCTGTGGCTGACGACGCGCGTGAAGGAACTCCCCCTCCGCCAGCACGCCGCGTTCGAGGACGACAGCATGAAGGCAGAGCCCGCCGGTTGATGGCCCTCCGGCGCGTGCCGCCGGCGACGGTTACTTGCTGCCCGGTTCCTTCGGAAGGCCGAGCACGCGCTCACCCACGATGTTCCGCTGGATCTGGCTGGTGCCACCCCAAATGGTCTCGGAACGCGAGAAGAAGAACGCCGACATCATGCTGCTGACGGGGTAACCCTCACGGCGCTTCTCGCGCGCGGTGCCCGGCCAGTTGCCGTCACCCATCGCGGAGTCAACGAGCATCGAATCCGCACCCTGGATGTCGAGCGCGAGTTCCATCGCGGCCTTGTGCATCTCGGTCCAGAACATCTTGTTCGTGGCGCCGAGCGCAGCCATGCTGGGGTCCTTCTTGCCCATCAGGGTGGTGGAGAGCGAACGCAGACCGTTGATCTTCAGGATCTGGATCTTGGTGTAGTACTCCATCAGGCGCTGGCGGATGACCGGGTCGTTGATGGTCCCGTTCTCCTTGGCGCCACGCACCATTGCCTTGTACTCGCTCTCGAAGCGGCGGTAACCGGTGGTGGCACTCATGCCGCGCTCGAACGCGAGCGTGGAGTTGGTGACGACCCAGCCGTTGTTCACGCCACCGACGACGTTGTCCTTCGGGCAGCGGGCGTTGGTGAAGAACACCTCGCAGAACTCGGCGGTGCCGTCGGGCTGCACGATGCCGCGCACCTCGACGCCGGGCTGCTTCATCGGGACAAGCAGGTACGAGATGCCCTTGTGCTTCGGCGCGTCCTTGTCGGTACGGGTGAGCAGGAAGCAGTAGTCGGCGTGGTGACCCTGCGTCGTCCACACCTTCTGTCCGTTGATGACCCACTCGTCACCGTCGAGGACGGCCTCCGTCTTCAGGCTGGCGAGGTCTGAACCGCTGTTCGGCTCGGAGAACCCCTGGCACCAGCGCATCTTGCCGTTCAGGATCTGCGGGAGGAATTCCTTCTTCTGCTCCTCGGTGCCCCACTGCAGGAGGGTCGGCCCGACGAGGGTGTCGCCGAAGAAGTCTGCGCGCATCGGAGCCTTCGCGTTCGCGAACTCCTCCGCGAGCACCACGCCCTGCATGGTGGAGAGACCCTTGCCGCCGTATTCCTTCGGCCACGTCGCGCAGATCCAGCCTCCCTGGAACAGCTTCGATGGCCACTCGTCGTTGAACTTCTTGCGTTCCTCGTTCGACATCTCGAAGCCCTTGTCGAACCAACCCTTGGGGAGGTTCTCCTGCAACCAGTTGCGGATTTCGGCGCGGAAGGCCTCGTCTTCGGGGGCATAAGTGAGTTCCATGGTTCGTCAGTCTGTCGGATGTTGCCCCGTTTCCTACCCATCGGGCCCGTGTGACGGTTCACACTCCGTTCACACCCGTCTGACACACCCGAAAGAAGCCCCGCGTACGGTTCACCCATGGCTGACGGCACCCTCCCACTGTCCGGCACCGACAGGGCCGTGCTGGACGTTCTGTGCGACTCCGCCGGGCGGGTTCTCGGCCGGGGCACGATCCTGCGGCAGGCCGGGCTGGACAACTGCGTGGCAAGGCGGTGCGACTCCTCCATCGTTAACCTTCGGAGGGTGCTCGGGACGGATTCGATCGTGACGGTGCGGAGACGCGGCTGGATGCTGACGGACGACGGGCTCTCCCGTGCAATGGACCTCTTCGGCATCCGGCCAATGAAGCACGACCAGCCGTGATGCTCCCCCTCATCGCCGCCGGCGGCTCCATCGACTTCCAGTCCATCTTCCTTGACCTCGGGATCATCCTCGTCGTCGCCAAACTGGCTGCCGAACTCGCGGAGCGAGCGCGGATTCCCGCGGTTCTCGGCGAGATCACCGCCGGCATCCTCATCGGACCCTCGGCGCTCGGCCTGGTCGGGTCGACCGACGCGACGAAGATCCTCGCCGAGATCGGGGTCATCGTCCTGCTCGCCACTGTCGGCATGGAGACGGACCTGAACGAGCTCCGCAGGGTCGGCCGTGCCTCCATGATCGTGGCGGTCATCGGCGTGGTCGCCCCGATGTCCACCGGCATCTTCGCGGGCAGGCTGTTGGGGGAATCCACGAACGCCTCGCTGTTCCTCGGCGCCGCACTTGCCGCCACCAGCGTGGGCATCACTGCACGGGTGTTCGGTGACCTCCACGCCCTGTCGTCCACCGAGGCACGCATCGTGCTCGGAGCAGCGGTGGCGGACGACGTGCTCGGGCTCATCATCCTCACCGTCGTCACGCGCGTCGTGGAACAGGGGTCGGTTGATGTGGCCGGCGTCGCCGGCACCATCGGCCTTGCCGTCGGCTTCCTCGTCATCGCCACCGCAGTGGGGCTCGCTGTCCTGCCCCGGATGTTCGCGGCCATCGGTTCACGATCGCGATCCACCGCGACCGTCGGGGTGATTGCCGCCGGGCTCACGTTTGCATTCTCCGCGGCAGCCAGTTCGGCGAACCTCGCACCCATCATCGGTGCTTTCGTCGCGGGCACCGCCCTCGGCCGCACGAAGCACCACGACCGCATCGCGCGCGATTTCACGTCGCTCGGGAACGTGTTCATCCCCGTGTTCTTCCTGCAGATCGGCATCGACACCGAGGTCGGCAAGTTCTTCCAGACCCACGTCCTGTGGGTTGCCGCCGTGCTGTCGGTGGTTGCGGTCGCCGGGAAGATGGTCGCCGGCCTCGGGGCAATCGGCACGAATTCCGACCGGATCCTCATCGGGATGGGGATGGTCCCGCGCGGAGAGGTCGGGCTGATCTTCGCGTCGATCGGGGTGACCGTCGGGGTGTTCGGCGAGGATCTCTACGCCGTCGTCCTGCTCGTCGTGCTCGTCACCACCGTGATCGCCCCGCCTCTCCTGAGATGGAGGTTGCAGCAATCCGATCAGGGCGCCGCGAAACCTGCTGATTCGACGACCTCTGACCGTCCGGCCGACGACTGGATCCAGCAGCGAGGGAACTCGGCCGTCCTCGTCGGCACGCCCCCGTCGGCACTCACCCTCGCGATTGCACTGGATGCGGCCACCCACGCCGCGTCACTCCAGCCCGACGGGACCCTCATGGACTGGCTGCACGAGCACAGGCTGTTGCCCCTCTCGTGGGATGCGGGGACCACGGAGACGTTCGTTCACCTGTTGATGAACGGCAATGCGAGGTCATGGAGGCTGCTGGAGATCACCAACGTGCTCGACCGCGCCCTCCCCGAATTCGCGCATGCGCTGGACTCGCGCCGTTCGGATTCGAGCGAACTCGACCCGACGCACGTCTCCCGGCTAGCGACCCTGGAGTCCGTGCGCGAACGGACACGCACCGTTTCGATCGATGACTGCTCACTGGTGCTTGCCGCGTTCCTCGTGGACATCTCGACCGACAACAACGACTCCACACTCCTTCTCGACCGACTGACAATCTCGACGGACACGAGGCGTGACACCCTCGCGCTGCTGAGCGCCTCCACGTTGGTCGGTGCCGCGATAACGGCAGAGCCCTACGAACACAACCCGAGAGTGATGGCGCAACTGGCCGAGTACCTCGGATCACCGGCGATGGTGGAGCGGTGCCGCATCCTTGTCGAGGCCAGGAACGAGATCGTCGACTGGCAGTACTCGATCCTGCTGGAGATCACCACCGGCGTCCAGGAACTCCTCGCCCATCCCGAACTCCTGGAGGGAGTCGAGAACTCGCTCGAGTCGATCAAACGGCGCGACGCCCTCGCACTCGCACCGAATGCCCTCGTGCGCGACCGGATCTCGCACGCGTCCGCCGGTTACGTCATCGCCCATGACCCGGAGACGATCGTGCGCCATGCCACCCTCGTGGAACCGGCGCCGAGGGGCCGCACGGTGCGCGTCAATGTCATCGACACCGGCCGGCGCAACGAATGGTTAATCGACATTGCCACGCGGGACGCACGTGGACTGCTCGCCCGGATGACGAAAGTTCTCGCCGACCGTGGACTGGACATCGTGAACGCCGACCTGGCCACGTGGCCCGACGGCGCGGTGCTCGACACGTTCACGGTGCGCTCCGTCGAGCGACCCAACCCGCAGACGATCTCGTTCGACCTGGAACGCAGCCTCCGCACACGCGTGTCGGCGCCGCGCCGACTGCAGATCGGACCCGGGAACGGGCTCACCATCCGGCTCGACAACGACGCCCACCCGTGGCACAGCGTCGTGGTCATCTCCGGAGCCGACCAACCGGGTCTTCTCCAGGCCGTGGCGGCGGCGTTCGCACGCGCGAACGTCAGCGTCCACCACGCCCGGATCTCCACCGAGGGCGGCGTCATCACGGACCGCTTCGAGGTCAGCGACCGGCACGGCCGCAAGATCACCGCGTCGACCATGTCGCGGGTCGAGTCGCTCCTCAGCTGAGGCCCCGCCGGTCAGCCCGGCCACATGCCGGCCGTTTCACACGCCGTTAACACGGGGTGCATTCCCGTTCACAGAGTGACTGATTCGCCACACAGCCGAAACATTGGGGCGACGGTTGCGAAATCTCCCTTCCGTACGGTGTCACCCAGGTTGCAGCAGCAGCCGGGACATGCCGCGAAAGCGACATGGACACAAACCGTCGCGAGAGCGACATGAGCAAGGAGAAATGGATCAGTGAAGTTGATCACGGCGATCATCAAGCCTTTCAAGCTGGATGATGTGAAAGACGCACTGAAGTCTGCGGGTGTGCAAGGCATGACCGTCACGGAAGTTCGAGGTTTTGGCCGCCAGGGTGGCCACAGCGAGACCTACCGCGGTTCTGAGTACACCATCGACTTCGTCCCGAAGGTTCGTATCGAGATTGTCGCGGATGACGCGGCAGTCGACAGTGTCGTCGACACGATTCGTTCCTCCGCAGCAACAGGAAAAATCGGCGACGGAAAGATCTGGGTTTCCGACGTCGCACAACTCATTCGAATCCGGACAGGAGAAGAGGGCACCAATGCAATCTGAAGTTCAAATCCTCGGCACACAGGTCAACCTGCTGTGGGTCGTCATCGGCGCCGCAATGGTGATCTTCATGCAGGCGGGCTTCGCGCTCGTCGAGACCGGCTTCTGCCGCGCGAAGCACGCGGCCCACGTGGTCAGCACCAACTTCGCGATCTTCGGACTCGGTTTCATCGGGTTCTTCCTGATCGGGTTCCCGCTGGCCTTCGGTGGCTTCAGCTACTCGGCAATCGGCCTCGACAAGCCAGTGGGTGACGCACTCCTCGGCAGCGGCAACTGGATCTTCCTGTTCAAGGGCGGCTGGGCGCTCTCCGGTGGTGGCATCACCCCGGCACTGCTCGGCTTCTTCCTGTACATGGTCGCGTTCATGGACACGGTGGCGACGATCCCCACCGGTTCCATGGCGGAGCGCTGGAAGTGGAGCTCGTTCACCGTCTGGGGCGTCTTCTGTGGCGCCATCTACTACCCGCTCTTCGCGGCGTGGACATGGGGCGGCGGCTGGCTGGCAAAGACATGGGACACCATGAGCCTCGGTGCCGGCTATGTCGACTTCGCAGGTTCGGGCGTGGTGCACATGGTGGGCGGCGTTGCCGCACTCGCCGGCGCCATCGTCATCGGACCGCGCATCGGCAAGTTCGGTGCCGACGGGAAGCCCCGTGCGATCCCCGGCCACCACATCCCGATGGCCATGCTCGGCACGTTCATCCTGCTGTTCGGCTGGTTCGGCTTCAACGCCGCATCCACCTTCGCGGCAACCGACGTGCAGTTCGCCACCGTGGCGGCCAACACCGCCATTGCGGGAGCCTTCGGAGGCGTCATGGGAATGATCTACATCACCAAGCGAACAGGCAAGCCCGACCCGGGCATGATGGCGAACGGCATGCTCGCAGGCCTCGTGGCGATCACGGCACCGTGTGCGTTCGTCGCACCGTGGGCAGCCGCGGTCATCGGAGTCATCGCTTCGGTGCTCGCCATCGAGACGGTGTTCTTCGTGGAGCGCAAGCTGAAGCTGGACGACCCGGTCGGCGCCATCGCGGTGCACGGGATGAACGGCATGTTCGGCGTTCTCGCAGTCGGCATCTTCGCGAACGGCAGCTACGGCGCCGGCTGGAACGGCTCGTCGTCCGAGGGCGTCGAGGGCATCATCAAGGGCGACTGGGGCCAGCTCGGTGCGCAGGCACTCGGCGTGCTCGTCATCCTCGGGGTGATCTTCCCGATCGCGTACGGGTTCTTCAAGATCCAGCACAAGGTCACCAAGGGCGGCATCCGCTCCGCGGAGGAAGACGAGATCCAGGGTCTGGACCTCCCCGAGATGGGCGTCCTCGCCTACCCGGAGTTCGGTTCGAGCCGCATCTAGTCCGTTTCCCCTACAGACGGCATCCGGAGCCCGCCCCTCGGGGCGGGCTCCTTCGCGTTGCACCCCCTTTCACGGGGAGGAAACACAGCCGAAATAGTCGCCTCCTACCGTGACGTCGTCATCCAGGCAGTAGGGAGCCTTCATGTTCAGCACAGCAACCATCGATTCAGGAGCCACCGCATGGGTGTTGGTCTCGGCCGCACTCGTCGCGTTCATGACGCCGGGGCTCGCGTTCTTCTACGGCGGCATGGTCAGGTCGAAGAACGTCCTCGGCATGCTGATGCAGAACATCTTCGCGATGGGTCTCATCTCGGTGCTGTGGGCACTGGTCGGTTTCAGCCTCGCCTTCGGCGGAACGGGAAGCTTCGTCGGCAATTTCGACTTCGTCGCCATGAAGGGCCTCGGGACCCTCACCGAACTGCCCGGCTACACGGGTGACTTCGCCCTCGTCATCCCGGTTCTCGCCTTCTTCGGTTACCAGATGATGTTCGCGGTGATCACCCCGGCACTCATCACGGGCGCCACCGCCGACCGCATGAAGTTCGGTGCGTACGCGATTCTCATCGGCGTGTGGTCGGTCATCGTCTACCCCGTCGTCGCGCACTGGGTGTTCAGCCCGAACGGCTGGCTGTTCAAGCGCGGCGCCCTCGACTTCGCCGGCGGGGCCGTTGTGCACATCAACGCGGGTGCGGCCGCGCTCGCCGTCATCATGGTCCTCGGCAACCGCCGCTCGTGGCCGCGCGAGGCGATGCCCCCTCACAACCTGCCGTTCACGATGCTCGGCACGGGCATCCTCTGGTTCGGTTGGTTCGGGTTCAACGCCGGATCAGCTCTCGCCGCGAACGGACTCGCCGCCCAGGCCCTCGTCAACACGCATCTCGCTGCTGCCGCGGCGATGCTGGCATGGCTCGGCATCGAGAAGGTGAAGACCGGCCACTTCACGACGCTCGGTGCTGCGTCGGGCGCGGTCGCCGGGCTCGTCGCCATCACGCCGTGTGCAGGGTTCGTGGGCGGTGTCGCACCGATCATCATCGGGCTCGCCGCCGGCGCGGTGTGTTACCTCGCTCTCCGCCTGAAGGTGAAGCTGAAGCTCGACGACAGCCTCGACGTCATCGCCGTCCACCTCGTGGGAGGCATCCTCGGGTCGGTCATGCTCGGGCTCCTCGCCGACACGTCCGTGAATTCGCTCGGGTTCGACGGGCTCTTCTTCGGAGGTGGGTCGGAACTCCTCGTCAACCAGGTGATCGCGGTCGTCGTCACGTTCGCGTTCTCGTTCGTCGTCACATGGGTCGTCGCCAAGGTGTTGAACTCGACGATGGGCATCCGCGTGTCACCGGAGGACGAACTTGCCGGCCTCGACCAGAGCCAGCACGCAGAGGCCGCCTACCAGGCGTAGTAGAACGGGACAAGGAGAACACACATGAAGCTCATCACCGCAGTCATCAAGCCGTTCAAGATCGACGACGTGAAGGAGGCCCTGAAGGCCGCCGGCGTCCAGGGCATCACCGTCACAGAGGTCCGCGGCTTCGGTCGGCAGGGCGGCCACACGGAGACGTACCGCGGGGCCGAGTACCAGATCGACTTCGTGCCGAAGGCAAAAGTGGAACTGGTCGTCGACGATGCGAACGTGGACGCCATTCTCGAGGTCCTCACCAAGGCGGCCGCCACCGGCAAGATCGGTGACGGAAAGATCTGGGTGACGAATGTGGAGCACATCATCCGCATCCGCACTGGCGAACAGGGCCCCGACGCCATCTAGCCCCTAATCTCGTGCCATGAGCACAACGGAAGCCCCCGCAAAGGCCGAGCGCTGGACGGCGCAGTGGAAGGAACTCTACGAAGAGGTCATCAACACTGGTCTGTGCACCGGGTGCGCCGGGTGCGTCGTCACCTGCCCGCATGACGTCATCGGGTACGAGCACGAGGAGGGCAAGTACAAGCCCTTCCATCTCGAGGAAGAACTGGGCCTCGACAACTGCCTCCACGGGGAGAAGGGCTGCACCACCTGCACCCGCGCGTGCCCGCGCTTCCGCAAGTGGGAGACCAGTGCGAACGAGCACCTCTTCGGTCGCCAGCGCCAGGACGACGAGATGGCCGGCATCTGGGAGCAACTGCTCCTGACGCGCGCCACCGACAAGACCCAGCACGAGAAGGGCCAGGACGGCGGCTTCGTCACCGCGATGCTCTCGTGGCTGATGGACAACAACTACATCGAGGGCGCACTCGTCAGCGGCGTCGAGGACGATGACCGCTGGAAAGCCAAGCCCGTCCTCGTGCGCAACAAGGAAGAGGTGCTCGCCACCGCAGGTTCGCGCTACACGTACTGTGCGAACCCGCTCGCACTGCGCGACGCGCAGGAGGCCGGCCTCACGAAGCTCGCTCTCGTCGGCATGGGCTGCCAGGTCTCATCTCCGCCCACCATGTGGGGACGCAAGGCCGGCAAGGTGGGCAAGCCCTTCCAGTTCAACATCGGTCTCCTGTGCTCGAAGACGTTCGACGACGCCATCTTCACGGAGCTCTTCGAGCCGAAGTACGGCCTGAAGAAGCAGGACATGGTGAAGATGAACATCAAGGGCGCCTTCCAGATCTGGATGAAGGACGGCTCGTTCCACGAGATCGACCTGAAGGAGTGCCACCAGTGGACGCGCGAGGGCTGCAAGAACTGCCCGGACTTCGCCGCCGAGCACGCCGACATCTCCACCGGCGGCATCGGCAAGGACAACGACTGGACGCTCACCATCGTGCGCACGAAGCTGGGCGTCGAGGTCATCGAGCGGATGATCAAGGACGGTGTCATCGAGTCGAAGCCCGCGCAGGACGACGAGGTCGCCATGAAGCTGCTCCGCACGCTCTCCATCGTGAGCCGTCGTCGCTGGCCGGACTGGGCGGAGTCCACCGTGAAGGTGGGCACCCCCGCAGTGAAGAAGAAGGCCGAGACACCTGCTGCCGCGGCACCGGCCACCGAGTCGCCTGCCGCCGGAACCGCCGGCACCGACAACAAGGAGTGACCATGGGCATCAACCTGCATCCCCAG
>JBEDDY010000184.1:0-4168 GCA_041176025.1 Actinomycetota bacterium
GACTGGGACCAGCCGAAGCACCGCGGCATCTCCTTCTTCTGGTTCCCCATGAACCAGCCAGGTGTCGAGGTGCGTCCGCTGCGCCAGGCAACGGGCGACTCACGGTTCAACGAGGTGTTCATCACCGACGCACGCGTGCACGACTCGCACCGGCTCGGTGACCTCAACTCCGGTTGGTGGGTGCTGCAGACGGCACTGATGTACGAGCGCGTCGCCATGGGTGGCGGCCGCCGTGGTCCCGCGCTCCGGTCCACCAAGGGTGCGACCGCCGCCGCGCACGGGTCCATCCCCATGCCTGACACGTCCCTTCTTTCCCTGGCACGCAAGATGGGCAGGCAGGATGACCCCTGGTTCCGCCAGGAGATCATGAAGCTGCATTGCATGCGCATGACGAACGAATGGAACGGCGAGCGCGCACGGGCCGCCGCGGAGGCCGGCGGTGCGTCACCGCTCGCCTCGCTCGGCAAGCTGAACATGGCCCAGATCCTGCACTACGCGGCGCGCATCCAGGGCCACCTGTTGGGCATGGATGCGACACTCGCGGGTGACGAGGGGAGTGCAGTGCACGCCCACAACTACTCGCAGCTGAACGCGTACTTCTTCTCCATCGGCGGCGGCACGGACCAGATCCAGCGCAACATCATCGGTGAGCGCGTCCTCGGCCTGCCGAAGGAACCCGAAGCCGACCGCGATCTCGCATTCAAGAACGTCCCGGCCAGCACCACGCGACGCGCGTGACGGCTGACGCCTAACCGAGGCGAGTCGCGCGCCCTTGGCGCAGTCCGTGTTCGGCGGCAGGCCTGCGGAACCGGGGGTCCAACGAGTTCGGCCCCATCGCCGCCGTTGCCTCGGTGTCCGCAGTGATGAAGTGGACCGTGGCCCCGTCGGCGCGCAGCCCGTTCATCTCCGTCTCCACCGCAGGTGACGCACCACCCGTGAGCGGAGCGAGGACGTAGACGGTGTCATGACCCGACGCAAGGAACGCATTCGCACTGTTGCGCAGACCACCGTCGTAGTAGCGACGGCCGTTGATGGTGACGCACGGCCACACACCGGGGACCGCGCAGCTGCTGGCCACCGCGTCAATGAGAGAGATGCCGCTGTCCCTCGTCCATGTCACGAATTCACCGGACACGGCATCGATCGCGGTGATGACGAGGCCCGCATCCGGCCACGTGTCGCTGCCGATGCGGCGCTCGATGACTGCACGGCGGGTCGGTTCATCGACTGTCGGCGCAGAGAGAGCGAGCTCGCCGATGCCACGGCGTTGTTCGTCATCATGGGTCCCGCCGTCGGTCATCATCCCGAAGATTGTCGTGAGGAGTTCGACGTCGATGTGCGGGGAGATCTCCCCGTGGTTGTCGTCCAGCTGCCGCGCGAACAGGTCGGCCAACGTGTTCCCGGTGCGCAACTGGGCGCCGACCGTCGAACCTGCCGAGGTCCCGATGACCACGTCCGCATCCGCCGCGATGTCGAGCCCGTTCTCCCGGAGGCCGAGCAGCACACCGATCTCCCACGCGATGCCCGTGACACCGCCGCCCGCAAGAACCAGTGCCGTTGACATGACTGTGTTCTAGTGCGCAGGCAACGGCCCCGGCGATTTTTGTTGCGTCTTTGTTTCGCCGTGGAAGTGGTTTCGGGACCCTCCCTACACTCCGATGTGCATGAGCACACCGGTGTCCGCAGACCTCCTGGAGGAGTACCCGAGGGCCCTGTTCGATGCCGTGACGGCGGTGTTCGAGGGTTGGCTGCGGACACGGACGGAACAGCTCGCGCGTGGTGCGGGTCGTTCGTTGTCCGGACCGGAGACAGCCGCACTCGCCGCTGCCGTCGTCTCCGCCGCGGATGAGGCGCGCGACGGTCTGTGTGCGTTGCTGGCGACGGACGTCGACGAACAACGCCAGAACCCGTTGCATGTCCTGCGGTCCTCCATTCGGCCCGTGACACGGTTCCTGCGGACGCTCGGGGTGCCCGAGAACACGCGCGACGAGTTCGAGATGCGGGCCATGCCCGACGATTCCTATGCGATCGGGCCGTTGGCATGGATCGACATGGGTGAGGACGTACACGAGGCCGGGATCTCGTGGGGTGCGTGGAAGGCCGCCACCGTGCTGACCCGCCGCCGGGCAGAGGGCATGCGCCGTGAGGCTGAGGGCGGGGTCGGCTGAGATGGCCACGCGCGCAGAGGTGACGGCAGACACCGACCTGAGGGGGCTCGCGGCGTGCCGGGCGCTGTCCGACGCGACGGACGAGTGGGTTCGCGGCGTGTTCGCCACCGCGGTCGAGGGCGAGAAGAAGGCCGACCGTATCGCGTTGGTCGCCGTCGGTGGTTACGGCCGCCGCGAACTCGCACCGTTCAGTGACCTTGACATTCTCCTCGTGCACGATGGCGTGAAGAACATCGGTGACGTCGCCTCGAGAATCTGGTACCCGATCTGGGACGCAGGACTGAAGCTCGGTCACTCGGTGCGCTCGCCGAAAGAGACGATGCAGATGTGCACGACCGATCTCGACACCGCCACCGCGCTCGTGACGGCGCGATGGTTGGCGGGGAGCGAGTCACTTGCCACCGAGGTCATCTCGGGTGCGTCCGGCATCTGGCGACGCCGCGGTCGTGAGTGGTTGGTGGAACTGCACAAGCGAGTGCTCGAGAGGCACGCAAAGGACGGCGAGGTCGCGTTCCTGCTGGAGCCGAACCTGAAGGAGGGCCTCGGTGGGCTCCGCGACATCCACGCACTCGGGTGGGCGGTCGATGCAGGGCTGGAACTGAACGCCGACGACCGTGAGCAACTGGTGCGCGGCAACGAGGTTCTCCTCGACATGCGGGTGGCTCTCCACCGGCACATTGGCCGCGCGCAGGAGGTGCTGAGGCTCGAGGACCAGGCACCCGTTGCGAAGGCATGCGGATACGCGAACGACGATGCGTTGATGGCGTCTCTCGCCGAGGTGGGCCGCCGCATCGCGTGGATCGCCGACGAGGCCTGGGCACAGCTCGACCCGCCGGCCGGCCGGTCGCCCGTTCCCGCCGACATCGCGCCGGGTGTGCAGTTGATCAACGGGGAGATCCACCTTGATGACACCGTCGACGTCTCCGACCCCACGTTGTTGCTGCGAGTCGCGACGGCCGCGGCGCACCACCGTGCCCGCATCGACCGCGCGTCGTTGAACAGGCTCGGTGAGTCGGCACCCACGTGGCCGGACCCGTGGCCGGCAGGTG
This sequence comes from Actinomycetota bacterium, assembly GCA_041176025.1. Classification (GTDB taxonomy): domain Bacteria; phylum Actinomycetota; class Acidimicrobiia; order Acidimicrobiales; family Ilumatobacteraceae; genus UBA2093. Next base: position 3,218 of record JBEDDY010000184.1, read on the forward strand.
CATCGGATGGTCTCGTTGCGTTGTTGCTGGAGGGCGATGCCGCCATCCCCGTGTTCGAGTCGCTCGACCAGCGCAATCTCTTCGTGAAGGTCCTTCCCGAATGGGCACCCGTGCGCAGCCGGCCGCAGCGCAACGCCTACCACCGCTACACGGTGGACCGTCACCTGTGGCAGACGGTGGCGAACGCGGCGAAGCTCGTCGACCGCGTGGCACGACCCGACCTGCTGATGATCGGTGCGTTGTTCCATGACCTCGGCAAGGGGTACCCGGGCGACCACACGGAGGTCGGCGTGGAGTTGTTCTCCACCATCGGTCATCGCATGGGACTGTCCGAGGCCGACCAGAGAATCGTCTCGTTGATGATCGAGCACCATCTTCTCCTCGCCGACACGGCGACGCGCCGCGACCTCAGCGACGACGCGACAATCACGATGGTCGCGGAGAAACTCGGTTCGCAGGTCGCCCTCGATCTCCTGCACGCGCTCACCGAGGCTGATTCGCTCGCAACCGGGCCGTCCGCATGGAGCGAGTGGAAGTCCGAGTTGATCCAGTTGTTGGTGGAGCGTGTCCGTCATGTCCTCGGCGGGGGTGACGTGCAGGAGGTGATGTGGCGACTGTTCCCCGATGCGTCCGTGCTCGAGTTGATGGCCGCGGGCGCGATCGCGATCCGCGCCGAACCCGACCGCGTCACGGTGGTCAGCCCCGACATACCCGGTACGTTCAGCCGCGTGGCCGGCGTGATGGCGCTGCACGGACTCGATGTCCTCGGTGCAGAGGCGCACTCCGACGAACAGGGGATGGCGGCGTCACAGTTCCGCGTGTCGGTCCCGTACAGCGGCGAGATCGACTGGACGCCGATCGTGTCGAACCTCGACCGCGCACTCGGCGGACGGCTGGCAATCGGTTCGCGACTGTCGGAGCGCGCCGCGAACGTGCGCCCGCGGCGCGCCG
>JBEDDY010000185.1:0-3109 GCA_041176025.1 Actinomycetota bacterium
AGGATCATCCCCGCCGACCCGGCGACGGCACCCGCGATCGGCCACACGCGGTAGTGGCCAGTCACGGTGATCCGCTTGCCCACGTAGGTGCTCGCCGCCGTCATGCCGAGCATCATCGGCACGAGGAGCAGTCCCGAGTTCGTGGGGGAGACCCCCGTGACCGCCTGGAGGAACAGCGGCATGAACGTGCTGACCGTCGTCATGGCGGCGCTGATGAGGGTGACCATGGGGACCATGACCTGCACCGTGTGGTTCTTGAACAGGTGCATGGGGACGATCGGGTTGGCAACGCGCGGTTCCCACCACAGGAAGACGACGATCAGCACCACGGACGCACCGGCCATGCCGACCGTCTGTGCCGACCCCCACCCGAACTGCCCGGGTGACCATGAGAGGGCGAGGATGAGCGTGGCGACACCGGACACGAGCAGGAGCGCACCGACCGTGTCGATGGTGGTGTCCCTGCGGATGACGGGGAGACGCAGGTGACGTTGCGTCATCCAGAGGGCGAAGATCCCGAACGGCATGTTGACGATGAAGATCCACCGCCACGACGCGTTGTCGACGATGAGACCGCCGATGAGCGGCCCGGCCACGCTGGACAGGGCGAAGATGCTGGTGAAGGCGCCGACGTAGCGGCCCCGCTCGCGGGGAGGGACGATGTCGGCGATGACGATGAACGACATGGCCATGGCGCCGCCGCTGCCGATGCCCTGCACGGCCCTGGCGAAGACGAGCATCCCCATGCTCTGCGCGACGGAGCACAGCAGGGACCCGAGCAGGAAGATCACGATCGCGAACTGGGTGAACTGCTTGCGGCCGTAGAGATCGCTGAACTTGCCGAACAGGGGAGTGGCGGCGGTCGAGGTCAGGAGGTACGACGTGGACACCCAGGTGTACGCCTCGATGCCGCCGATGTCGGAGATGATCGTGGTGAGGGCGGTGCTGACGGTCGAGCCGTTGAGGGCGGTCAGTCCCACTGCGGCCATCATCGCGGCGTAGACCAACTTGATCTCGCGCGGGGAAATGGAGAAGGGCTGTGTTTCGATGATTGCAGACTACAACTAGTGCCCTTGTGCAACCTGCACCGTGCGTACGCTGGGGACATGGCTGGACTGCGGTTGTTCTCGGGGTCGGTGATGGCGCCGTTCGGGCCCGTCGTCGTGGTGGCAGGTGATGACGGACTGAGGAGCGTCTCGTTCACCGGCGAGTCCGGGGCGAAGGTGCCCGCCGGTGCGTCCGTGGAGCGGGATGAGTCGCACCCCGTCGTGTCCCGGGCACTGGCCCAGTTGGGCGAGTACCTGTCCGGTGAGCGGACCGAGTTCGACCTGCCGCTCGTTCTGGAGGGGACGGAGTTCCAGGTGGCTGCATGGAGGGCGCTCGCGCGGGTGGCCTACGGCAGGACGGCCTCGTACGCCACCCAGGCCGCGAGCATCGGGCGGCCCACGGCCACGCGCGCGGTGGGTGCTGCAAACGGCCGCAATCCCGTGGCCATCTTCCTGCCGTGCCACAGGATCGTCGGCTCCGACGGTTCGCTCACGGGTTTTGCCGGCGGCCTGGAGACGAAGAGATGGCTCCTGGCCCACGAGGAGGCCGTGCTCGCCGGGAGGGGTGCCGCGTGAACAACGTCGCGAACGCTTTGACCCTCCTGCTGCTCGCGGTGCTGGTCCCGACCGCAGTGCTCGACATCATGCGGAACCCGCGTGCACTCGCGGCGACCTCCAGGCTCGGCATCCCGGAAGAGAAAGTCCCCGTGCTCGGGGGAGTGAAGCTGCTTGCCGTGCTCGGCCTGCTCATCGGCACCGACTACGCCCGTCTCGGCCAGCTCACCGGCGCGTGCCTGGTCCTCTACTTCGCGGTCGCGGTCCTCACCCACGTGAGGGTGCGTGACGGGGTGCGCCACACCGCGCCGGCTTTCGTCATGCTCGTGCTGAGTGGCCTCTTCCTCCTCGCGTCGATCGCGAAGTGACCTGCGGCTGCGTCAGCGGAACTTGTCCCACTCCTCGGGGCCCTTGCCGTGACGGGCGAGGCGCTTGACGATCCACACGGGTGCCTCCATCGGCTCGCCGTTCCGGATGCCCGCGACCATGTCACCGTCCTCGTCCCACATGTGGCACGTGTTCAGGTTCATCGCGTAGCCGCGCTCGCGCTCCTCGGGGCTCATCTCGCTGCGCGGCCTCGAGTCCGCTGACCCGGCACGCATCGACCACCCGCTCTGGATGGCCACCGGTCCCATTGCGGTCAGCAGGGCACCGATGTGCGTGCACCCCCGCGGCCCGCCGAACAGTTCCTTCACCTTGTTGTTGTAGCCGCGCGCGATGGAGACGCCGACCAGCCTGTCGTAGTCGGGGATGATGTCCACGCAGTGGGTGTGGGGGTGCTCGTTGAACGTGACCGTGATCTTCTCGATCGTGAACGACGGGAAGGCGACCTCGAGGTCCACGACCATGTGGTGCACCCACAGGACCTCCGGGTCCTCCTTGATGTAAAGGCCGGGCGGCTTCTCGTCCACGACCACGCCGCGCAGGACGAACCGAGAGTCGTCCACCTTGTACGTGCGCACCTCGTAACGCCGTGTGTGGATCAGTTCGGTGCCCTCCGGGGCGGGGGGAAGCATCTCGTAGCTCACTCGTTCACTCTCTCAACATCTCTGGCCTGGGACGAACTGCCATTGTTGTGCGCCGGCGGCGCGCTGTCCGCATCGGAACGGTCGTCGTGAACGACAGAGGGCCGGGGTGTCGCCACCCCGGCCCTGTCTTCCCTCGTTCTCAGGTCACTGCCACTTGAAGTGGGTGCTGTTGCCGGCTCGGTCCGTCGCGGACACGCTCCACTGCCCACCGGGGCCGGGTGGCCCCTGCTGGCCCGGTTGTGCAGTGGAGCCCTTGCAGTTCGTGACGTCCACTGTCACCTGGATGAAGTTCGCCGGGTCCGGCGCCGCATCAGCCGCCGTGTCGGTGACGGTGCTGAACGACTTGTCGCCGCGCGTCACCGCCGTGACGGCGAGGGACGCCCCCGCGCTGGTCGTTGCAGCCGTGACCGTGCAGCCACCCCTCGGCCCGGACACGTTGTAGAACAACCCGCCCACGTCCTGCCACGAGGACTCCGTGCC
>JBEDDY010000186.1:0-2825 GCA_041176025.1 Actinomycetota bacterium
ATCCCGCCGTTGCTCGCCGCCGGGTACCGGTGCGTGGCGCCCGACCACATCGGCTTCGGACGCAGCGACAAGGTGACCGACCCGGGCTGGTACAACATCGCACGTCACACCGCGAACCTGACCCGGCTGGTCGAACACCTCGACATCACCAACGTCACGCTCTTCGTGCAGGACTGGGGCGGCCCCACCGGTCTCGGGCAGTACGCAGCGATGCCCGAGCGATTCTCGCGGCTCGTCATCATGAACACGTGGCTGCACCACGAGGGCTACGAGTACTCAGCAGGAGCCCTCGGGTGGATCCAGCAGAACCTGCCGGGTGGGATCTTCCGCGACAACGTGCCGGCCAAGTTCAACTGGGGAACCCTCATGGCGATGTCCACCCAGCGCGTGACACCCCAGGACAGCCTCTTCAAGATCCTCTCGGGCGAGGCACCCGACATGCCACCCGCAGCGGTTGCAGTTCGCGACGCGTACGACGCACCGTTCGTCGGTTCCGGGGAGGAGGGTGTCACCGGGCCGCGCCGTTTCCCGATGAGCATCCCCGCGCACGACCCCGTCGCCGGCAACGCCGCCGTCCAGCAGGACATCTTCGCGAAGGTGAACTCGACGTCACTCCCCGTTCACTTCGTCTGGGGCACGAACGACAACGTGTTCACCACCGAATGGGGAAAGAAGTGGCACTCGATGATCCCTCACTCGACGTGGAACGAGGTCGAGGCAGGTCACTTCCTGCAGGACACCCACGGCGAGCAGATCGTCCGCTTCGTGCTCGACCATGCGGCAGGCGCGTAATTCAGAACACGACTGGCACACCCTCCGCCTACAGTCGCGAGTGACATCAAGAGAGGTCTCCCCCATGGAGACCCGGCAACCGAGCCACCCGGCCACGGTGCCTCCCGCAAGGGGATGAGGCGCGACAGCGCAAACATCCGGGCTCCTGGTGTCACGAGCACAAGGAGAGAAACATGTCAGAACCCACGACCCGACTCGTCGTCGCCAAGCGCCATTGGATGCACATCTGGAAGGTCGGCCACAAGCCGTGTGTTGCCTGCCATGCGGACAGCCGCGTGATTGCGACGCTCGTCGACGAGAACGACGAATTCGTCAGTCAGACCCTGTACTGCGACAAGCATGCACCAGCACTGACCGCCATTGAGTCGACAGGGACGCCGGCGGGAGACTTCATTCGCGACATCACCTTCCGGCTGGGCGCATCATTCTCGGTCACGGACGAGGAGTAGCGAACAACCAAAACCCGTGCCGTTAGGTTGTTCCCATGACGGCAACGAGCATGAGAACGTACCTGTGGTTCGACGGACAGGCACTCGAGGCCGCTGAGTTCTACGTGAACCTCTTCCCCGGCTCCCGCATGGGGAACGTCGACCACTACCAAGCCGACGCCGACCACAATCCCGAGGGCACCGTGCTCACCGTCGAGTTCGAATTGTTCGGTCAACCCTTCGCGGGGCTGAACGGTGGACCGCACTTCACCCACAGCGAGGCAGTCAGCTTCCAGGTCTCGTGCGAGACACAGGATGACGTCGACCGGATCTGGGACGCCATCGTCAACTCGGGCGGCCAGGAGAGCCAGTGCGGCTGGTGCAAGGACCGTTGGGGGGTCAGCTGGCAGATCATTCCCGTGGCTCTCAGCCGTGCCCTTCAGGGACTCGACGGTTACGACAGCAAGTACGCGTTCGAAGCGATGATGAAAATGTCGAAGATCATCGTCGCTGACCTGAAGCGTCCTGACTGAACCGCATCACGATGCAGTGATCGTCACCGAACGTGCGCGGACCAACACGTTCGAAACCGATTCTCTCGTAGAACCTGAGTGCAGAAGTGTTCGACGCAAGCGGATCAATCAGCACCACTTGTGCACCCCGCGTAGCAAAACAATGGTGCAGGGCCTGGCGCATCATCTCTTCGCCCAGACCCCTGTTCCGGTCCTGCGGATGGCCGATCCAGATGTCAATGGCCCACGCACCGTGCTCCACCTCCGGCCCCCAGTAGTGCGTCTCCTCTGCCGCGGCATCGATGAGAACGGTCACCCCCACAGGGCGGCCGTCCTCCTCGGCGATGAAGATGTCGCGCCAGCTGACATCTCGGGGAATCTCTGCTGCCCAGTCGAACAGGTCATCGTCTCCCCCGGACGCCTCCACGTCGGGATCGGCGTCCCACAACTCGAGCAGTTCGACGTCCGCCTCCACGGCCACGCGGAGCTTCACGGCCGTCTGCGCGCCGTTCTCGTGGTCATCCATGATCACCAAGTATTGCCGTCACAGCACTCATCCATCGACACTCCGAGGGGCTTCTGTCCTCGGTGGGTGTGTTTGGTTGCGCTGCGCTCTCCCGGGTGTCACACTCCCACCGGAGAGGTTCACAATGCTCGACAACCCCACGAACAGCACCAACCAGGCCGAACGGGAAGTCGTCCTCGCATGGAGATTCTTTGGTGGCACGTTCGTCGCTCTCGTGGCCAGCGGAATCTGGTCGATGCTGGTGGGCACGTCGTCGCCCGGGGCAGACGAGGCCGATCTCGTCCGGGGCTGGGAAGGGGTGCTCCGGAACCTGCCGGGGTACGCGGTCCTCATCGGGGTTGCCGCAGCCGGCGTCTGGTTCGCCGTGAAGGCAGGAATTCACGAGTCTGAGCGTTCACGCCCCGCGTTGATCGCAACGTGTCTCGTCCTGTTGCTCGCGCTCACTTCGGTGACACGAGACAGTGCCGAGGTTGTGATGACCACCCGTGCGGCGACCGTCTCGTGGGTCGCATTCCTCTGCGACGCACTGGTGGTCGGGGTCATCGCACTCGCGGCGACACGCCGCAT
>JBEDDY010000187.1:0-10430 GCA_041176025.1 Actinomycetota bacterium
GTTCTTCAGGTCGTGGATGAGTTGCTTCAGGTCTTCGATCGAATAGATGTCGTGGTGCGGCGGCGGCGAGATGAGACCGACACCGGGCGTGCTGTGACGGGTTTTCGCGACCCACGGGTACACCTTGTGACCCGGCAGCTGACCGCCTTCGCCCGGCTTAGCACCCTGCGCCATCTTGATTTGCAGGTCATCGGCGTTCACGAGGTACTCACTCGTGACACCGAATCGACCCGACGCGACCTGCTTGATGGCCGATCGCTTCGAGTCGCCGTTGGGCAGCGGCGTGAAGCGCTCGGCATCCTCACCACCTTCGCCGGTGTTGCTCTTGCCGCCGAGACGGTTCATCGCGATCGCGAGCGTCTCGTGGGCCTCGGCCGAAATCGAGCCGTAGCTCATCGCACCGGTGCTGAACCGCTTGACGATCTCGCTCACCGGTTCGACCTCGTCGATGCTGACCGCCGGGCGTGTGCCGTAGCGCAGTTCGAACAGGCCGCGCAGGGTGGCGAGGCGCGTCGACTGGTCGTCGACGTCCTTCGTGTACTGCTTGAAGACGTCGTAGCGACCGGCGCGGGTGGAGTGCTGCAGGCGGTAGACGGTCTCGGGGTTGAACAGGTGCAGCTCACCCTCACGGCGCCACTGGTACTCGCCACCCAGCTCGAGCTTGCGGTGGGCACGAAGTTCGGGACGCGACGGGTGCGCGTTCGCGTGGCGGATCGCCACTTCCTTCGCGATCTCGTCGAGACCGATGCCCCCGAGCCGCGACACGGTCCCGGTGAAGTACTCGTCGACGATCTCGTTCGAGAGTCCGATGGCCTCGAAGATCTGCGCACCCGTGTACGAGGCGACGGTGGAGACACCCATCTTCGACATCACCTTCAGCACGCCCTTACCGGCGGCCTTGATGTAGTTCTTCACGGCCTTCTTCGGGTCGTGGCCGCCCATCAGGTGCAGACCGCGCCCCTCGTCGGCGGCGATCATGTCCTCGATCGACTCGAAGGCGAGGTACGGGTTGATGGCACCGGCACCGAAACCGATGAGCAGTGCCATGTGGTGCACCTCGCGTGCGTCACCGCACTCCACGATGAGCCCGACCTGCGTGCGCGACTTCTCACGGATCAGGTGATGGTGCACCGCGCTGGTGAGCAGAAGCGACGGGATCGGTGCGAACACCTCGTCGGAGTTGCGGTCGGACAGCACGATGATGCGTGCACCACGGGAGATCGCGTCGGACACGAGGTTGCGGACGTTGTCGAGCGCTGCCTTCAGGCCCTCGCCACCATCGGCCACGCGGTACAGGCCGCTGACAACCACGCACTCGAGGTGCGGGTGCGTGCCGTCGTCGTTGATGTGGATGATCTTGGCGAGGTCGTCGTTGTCGATGACCGGGAACGGGAGCTGCAACTGACGGCAGCTGTCCGGGCCCGGTGCCAGCAGGTTCGCCTCGGGGCCCACACTCGTGCCGACCGCCGTGACGACTTCCTCGCGGATCGCGTCGAGCGGCGGGTTGGTGACCTGGGCGAACAACTGCTGGAAATAGTCGAACAACAGACGCGAGCGGTCCGAGAGGACCGCGATCGGCGTGTCGGTGCCCATCGACCCGAGCGGCTCGCCCGCGGTGCGGGCCATCGGCGAGATGATGATCTTCAGTTCCTCTTCGGTGTACCCGAACATCTGCTGGCGGCGCAGCACGCTGTCGCGGCTGTAGACGACGTGCTCGCGCTCGGCGAGATCGTCCAGGTTCGTGGTGCCCGACTCCAGCCATTCCTCGTACGGGTGTGCATCGGCGAGTGTCAGTTTGATCTCCTCGTCGTCGATGATGCGTCCCTGTTCGGTGTCGATCAGGAACATTCGGCCCGGCTGCAGGCGGCCCTTGCGGATGACCCGCTCGGGGGCGATGTCGAGGACACCGGCCTCGCTCGCGAGCACGACGAGGTCGTCGTTCGTGACCCAGTAGCGACCGGGACGCAGGCCGTTGCGGTCGAGCACGGCGCCGATGACGGTCCCGTCCGTGAAGCACACGTCGGCCGGGCCGTCCCACGGCTCCATGAGCGATGCGTGGTAGCGGTAGAACGCGCGCTTGCGCGGGTCCATGCGGTCGTTGTTCTCCCACGCCTCGGGAATCATCATCAACAACGCATGCGGCAGCGAACGGCCGGCGAGGTGCAGCAGCTCGAGGACCTCGTCGAAGCTGGCCGAGTCGGACATGCCGGGCGTGCAGATCGGGAACGCGCGGTCGAGACCCGGGATGAGGTCACTCTCCAGCAGTGCCTCGCGGGTGCGCATCCAGTTCCTGTTGCCCTGCACCGTGTTGATCTCGCCGTTGTGGGCGATGAAGCGGTACGGGTGCGCGAGGGGCCACGACGGGAACGTGTTCGTGGAGAAGCGGCTGTGCACGAGCGCCAGTGCCGACTCCATGCGGTCATCCGACAGGTCCGGGAAGAACTGCTCGAGTTCCGGGGTCGTGAGCATGCCCTTGTACACGTACGTGCGCGCGGACAACGACGAGAAGTACGTGCGCATGTCACCGGTCAGTTCGTGCTCGATGCGCTTGCGCACGATGAACAGCTTGCGGTCGAGGTCGATGCCGGTTGCACCCTTCGGGTCATCCACGAAGTAGGTGCGGAACGCGGGCATGACGTCGCGCGCGGACTTGCCGAGGCAGTCGGGGTTCACCGGCACCTCGCGCCAGCCGAGCGGACGCAGGCCTTCCTCGCGCGTGATGCTCTCGACGGTCTCGACGGCGGCCTTGGTGTGTGCCGGGTCGGCGGGCAGGAACGCCATGCCTGCGGCGTACGCACCGACCGCCGGAAGCTCGACACCTGCCGTGGCGCGCAGGAATGCATCGGGGATCTGGATGAGGATGCCTGCGCCGTCGCCGGTGTCGGGTTCTGCTCCCGTCGCACCGCGGTGCTCCATGTTGGTCAACGCGGTCAGACCGAGCGTGACGATCTCGCGGCTCTTGACGCCCTTCACGTTCGCGACGAAGGACACTCCGCACGCGTCGTGCTCGAAACGTGGGTCGTAGAGGCCGTGGGGCGCGGGGAGGTCAGGGTTCATGGTGTGCGTCTGGTCCTTGTGAGCCGTGGAGAACCACGGGGGAAACGATCAGTTGTTTCCCGGGACGACGCTGGCCCGAGCAGAAACCAAGGCTAGCCACAGTCCCCCGCGAAGACACGGGGAATTACCCGATTGTCCGCTTGTGCGGTCTGTTCCCCTACTTCGGGTCGACGTAGGCGGGGGCGCGCTTCTCGAAGTCGCTCATGACGGCCTCACGCTGGTTGTGCCCGCCGATCAGGCTGCCGATGATCCGGCGTTCGGCGGCGAACTGCGCGGCAGCAAAGTCGAGTGTCATGCGGTTCAGGAGTTCCTTCGCCCCTCGCACGGCGTCCGGGCTGCGCTTGCAGATCTCCTGTGCATATGCCATGGCGTCGGCATGCGGGTTGTCGGAGAGACGAGTGACGATGCCGATCTCGTGGGCCTCGCGGCCGTCGAAGATGCGCGCGGACAACACGATGTCCTTCATGATGTCGGGGCGGACGAGTCCCTGCATGAGAACGGTGCCGGCCATGTCGGGGACGAGCCCCCAGTAGGTCTCGCGAACGCTGAACTTCGTGTCGGGGTGGGCGATGCGCATGTCGGCGCCGAGCGCGATCTGGCAACCGCCGCCGAGCGCATGGCCGTGGACGGCAGCGATGACCGGGACCGGCACCTCCTGCCACACCCATGCGGACTGCTGGCCGAGGTGCGTGATGCGGCCGTCCTCCATGTCACCTGCCGACGGCTTCTTCTCGCCGTCGTTGCGCTCGCCGCCGTTCGCCATCCCACCCATGGATGCGAGGTCGAGACCTGCACAGAACGAGGCACCCTCGCCGGAGAGCACCACGGCGCGGATCTTCTTGTTGGTCTTCAGGGACTCGCCGGCGTCGACAATCGCCTGGAACTGGTCCCCATCGAGGGCATTGCGCTTGTCGGCGCGGTTGAAGCGGACGTCGGCGATGCCGTCGGAGATGTTGATGATGACGCGGTCGGACATCCCCGAATCTTGCCACGCCCCGGAGTGAACCTCGCCACCGGACCCGTGGCAGACTGCCCGTCATGCATTTGAACCTTTCCGCCGACGAAGTACTGAAGACCACCCGCAGCGTGCGCAAGCGCCTTGACTTCGACAAGCCCGTCGAGCGCGAGATCGTGGAGGAGTGCCTGGAGATCGCCCTCCAGGCACCGACCGGCTCCAACAGCCAGGGCTGGCACTGGATCATCGTTGAGGACGCCGCAAAGAAGAAGGCCCTCGCCGACATCTACCGGAAGAACTGGGCGATGTACGCGAGCATGCCCGGCCGCCAGTACGCCGACGGTGACTCGCGCGGCGAGCGCATGGACCTCGTGCGTGACTCCGCCACCTTCCTGGCCGAGAACTTCGAGAAGGCTCCCCTCCTCATGATCCCCGCCATCGACGGCCGCCTCGACAACCTGCCGGCATTCGCAACCGCCGGTGCGTGGGGTTCGTTGCTGCCCGCGGTGTGGAGCTTCATGCTCGCCCTCCGCGAGCGCGGCATGGGCTCGGCATGGACCACCATCCACCTCATGAACGAGGGAGAGAAGGAAGCAGCAGATCTGCTCGGCATCCCGTACGAGAAGGTCACGCAGGGCGGCCTCTTCCCCATCGCCTACACCGTCGGCACCGAGTTCAAGCCCGCGAAGCGCGAGCCACTGTCGAAGGTGCTGCACTGGGACAAGTGGTGAGCGACTCCGTCTCGTACGCCGTCATCGACGGCGTCGCAGTCATCACCATGGACGACGGCAAGGCGAATGCCGTGTCGTCCGCACTCCAGGCAGGCGTGAACGCCGCACTCGACCGGGCTGAATCCGCGGGGCTACCGGTTGTCCTCACCGGACGCGCGGGGTTCTTCTCGGCGGGATTCGACCTGAAGACGCTCGCGGCTTCCGGTCAGCCGGCCGTCGACATGCTGAACGGCGGCATCGAACTTGCCATCCGTCTTCTCTCCTTCCCCACCCCGGTCGTCATCGCGTCCCCCGGCCACGCCATCGCGATGGGCGTGTTCCTCTCGCTGTGCGGTGACTACCGCATCGGCGTGCGCGGCAAGTTCCGCTACGTCGCGAACGAGGTCGCCATCGGGATGGCAATGCCGTTCAGCACCATCGAGATCCTCCGCCAACGCGTGACACCTGCGGCACTCACCCGTTCGGTGCTCCTCGCCGAGGTGTTCACCCCGGAGAACGCGGTCGCGAACGGTTTCCTCGACGAGGTCGTGGACGAGGCAGACCTGATGGCACGCGCGCTCGAGTTCGCGAGGTCAACCGCTGCGCTCGATGCCACCGCGCACGCCGTCAGCAAGAAGCGGCTCCGTGCCGGCCTACTCGAGGCGATGCGCGAGGGGCTCACGAAGGACCTCGACGGCTGGAAGAGGCAGTTCGGCGCCTGATCGACCGACGCCCCGGCGTCACTCCACCAGGCGAAGTCCGCTCGGTGCAATCGACTGGTCCGCGAACGGCAGGTCGACAACGAACTCCGTGCGGTGCGCGGGGAACACGTGGTGACTGACGAGGACGACCGAGCCACCCGTGTCCGTGGTCGTCCGCGTGCAACGCAACACCGGCGAACCCGATGGCACCTTCAGCAATTTCGACTCGTCCGCGGTCGCCGCGTCGGCACCGATCGTCTGGGTGGCTCCGCTCAATGGCACGTCGAGAAGCTCGTAGAACGGCGAGCGTTCGACGTCGGCGCGCGACAGGTTCTGGCCCAGGTCCGCGGCACACCACACCGTCACGATCGCGAACGGCTCGCCGTCGGCGAGGTTGACGCGCTTCACGCGCAGCACCTGGTTCGTGCCGAGCGACTTCGCGACGTCACGCGGCGCCTTCTCGAACGCGAACTCCAGCACCCGGCGCTCCGGCTTCACACCGCTCGCGCGCATCTGGTCCTCGATGGTGGCGAGACGCGCGAGCGGCTGGCGCACGGTCTCCCCCGCGACGAACCACCCGAATCCCTGGCGTGCGTTCACGAGACCTTCGTCACGCAGCATCTCGAGCGCCTTGCGGATCGTCACGCGGCTGACATCGAATTCACCAGAGAGTTCCGACTCGCTCGGCAGCAGACGGCCCGCCGCGTACTCGCCGGAGGCCACGCGGGCCCTCAACTCGTCGGCGATTTGGTGGTAACGGATCGTGCGCACTTGTATTAGAGTTGTCTACACAGAGAAGAAACGCAAGTCCTGACCGATTTGCCGATGGAAAGGCTGCCCTCCATGGCCGTAACTGCTGGAACCCCCGTCGAACTCGTCGAGGCCGTGTACTCGAAGCTCACGGCCAACGTGAAGACCGGGCGCGAGCGCCTCGGTCGTCCGCTGACGCTCGCCGAGTAGTTCCTCATCAACCATCTCGTCGATCCGTCGTCACAGGAGATGGAGCGCGGTCGTAGCTACGCAGACTTCAACCCCGACCGCGTGGCCATGCAGGACGCCACCGCACAGATGGCACTCCTCCAGTTCATGACCGCCGGCCTGCCCGAGACCGCGGTGCCCTCCACCGTGCACTGTGACCACCTCATCCTCGCAAAGACCGGTGCGAAGCTCGACCTGCGCGACGCGAACGACGTGAACCGCGAGGTGTACGACTTCCTGCGCAGCGTGTCCGCGAAGTACGGCATCGGCTTCTGGGGACCGGGCAGTGGCATCATCCACCAGGTCGTGCTCGAGAACTACGCGTTCCCGGGCGGCATGATGATCGGCACCGACAGCCACACCCCGAACGCGGGTGGCCTCGGCATGGTCGCCATCGGTGTCGGCGGTGCCGACGCGGTCGACGTCATGACCGGCTTCCCCTTCAACGTGCGCTGGCCGAAGGTCATCGGCATCAAGCTCACCGGTTCGCTCAGCGGCTGGAGCAGCCCGAAGGATGTCATCCTCGAGGTCGCCCGCCAGCTCACCGTCGAGGGCGGCACGGGCGCGATCGCCGAGTACTTCGGACCGGGTGCCGACAGCATCTCCGCGACCGGCAAGGCGACCATCTGCAACATGGGCGCCGAGATCGGCGCCACGTGCTCGGTGTTCGGGTACGACGCCAACATGTCCACCTACCTGAAGGCCACGGGCCGTGCGGCAATCGCAGCGGCAGCCGACAAGGTGGCCGCTGATCTCCGTCCGGATGATGGTGCGCAGTACGACCAGGTCATCGAGATCGACCTGTCGAAGCTGAAGCCCCTCATCAACGGCCCGCACTCCCCCGACCGCGCGCACCCGATCGGAGCGGACGGGGTCGGCAAGGCGGCCCGCGAGAACGACTGGCCGCTCGAGGTGTCGGCCGCGCTCATCGGTTCGTGCACGAACTCCTCGTACGAGGACATCACGCGTGCCGCATCGATCGCACGCCAGGCAGCAGCGAAGGGCCTGAAGGCGAAGACCGAACTGTTGATCTCGCCCGGGTCCGAGCAGATCCGCGCGACGATCGAGCGTGACGGTCTCCTCGCTGACCTCGAGGCAATCGGTGCCACGGTGCTCGCGAATGCATGCGGCCCGTGCATCGGCCAGTGGGAGCGCGCGGCAGACAAGACCGCGAAGCCGAACAGCATCGTGAACTCGTTCAACCGCAACTTCCCGAAGCGTGCGGACGGTTCCGCGAACACGCTCTCGTTCGTGACCAGCCCCGACACCGTCATGGCGGTTGCGCTCTCGGGTCGTCTCGACTTCGACCCGAGCGTCGACACCATCACGTCGCCCGACGGGTCGCAAGTGAAGCTCGACGCACCGCAGGGTGAGATCGTCCCCGCGCAGGGTTACGACCCGGGCGTCGACACGTTCACTGCACCCCCGGCCGACGGCAGCAACGTCGTGGTCGAGGTCAGCCCCACGAGTGACCGCCTGCAGCTTCTCGAGCCGTTCGCGGCATGGGACGGCAAGGACTACCTGGAGCTCCCGGTGCTGATGAAGGCAAAGGGCAAGTGCACCACCGACCACATCTCGGCGGCCGGCAAGTGGCTCACGTACCGCGGTCACCTCGAGAACATCTCGGGCAACCTGTTCATCGGTGCGGTCAACGCCTACAACGACGCTGTCGGCGAGGGTCTCGACATCACCGACGGCCAGCGCCGCATGTACCCCGACATCGCGAAGAACTACAGCAATGCCGGCATCCGTTGGTGCGCGATCGGCGACCAGAACTACGGCGAGGGCTCGTCACGCGAGCACGCGGCGATGGAGCCGCGCTTCCGCGGCGGCGTCGTGATCTTCGCCCGTTCGTTCGCGCGCATCCACGAAACCAACCTGAAGAAACAGGGACTCGTGCCGTTGACGTTCGCCGACCCCGCCACCTACGACAAGATCGGCGAGAACGACACGATCAGCGTGCTGAACCTGCCGCCGGTGCCCGACAAGCCGATGCAGTGCCGCATCAACAAGGCTGACGGAACGACAGTCGACTTCGAGGCGAAGCACACCTTCAGCCCCGAGCAGGTGGAGTGGTTCAAGGCCGGCAGCGCGTTGAACATCGTGCGCGCCAAGGTGGCAGCCGGCAAGTAGCCGTCACCGTCGCACCCGCGACGGGAATCACACAGTCAATCAGGAGTCGAATCCCGGGCGTCGGTCATCCTCGGCGTCCGGGTTCCCCCTGTAATTGGACGGGAAGGTCCGGCGCAGTTCCTCTTCGGTGGGCTCGTGCACCTCACGGCCCTCCGGCGGGAGCAACGCACTGATCGCCTGCATCATCCGCTCCGTGTCGGCGTCGAAGTCGTCGTACTGCATCTGCACGGGCGGACCGACGGTCACTGTGATCGTGGGGGGCGAGGCGATGTTCGTGAAGTTCGGGAGCTTCGCATTGCGGGGCCACACATTCTCCGTCCCCCAGATGCCCACGGGGATGACCGGCGCACGCGAACCGTGGGCGAGCTTCGCCGCACCCCACCGCCCCTTCAGAACGGGGTCGAAGAAGGCACGACCGCGCGGGATCGTCCCCTGCGGCATCATCGCCACCATGTCGCCAGCGGCGATGGCCTCTTCTGCCGCGCGCAACGGCTCGCTGCTGCCCGTGCCGCGATCGACGCGGATGCCACCGAGAGCAGATGCAATCGGCCCGATGACCGGTGCGTCGAACACTTCCTTCTTGCCGAGGAACCGCACGGCGCGACCGGTGCGCGCGACGGCCATCGACACCGCGGCAATGTCGAAATAGCTGCGGTGGTTCGCCACGATGATCGCCGCGCCGTCGCGCGGGATGTTCTCCGTGCCGGTGACCACCCACTTCGCGTAGGGGAACGTCTCGGGCCGGGCGAACTTCATCAACAACTGCTGGGCCTCGAGACCGACCACGGGGATCTTCGCCACGCCGTCAGGGACGTCGAAATTCGTGACGGGCCAACGGCGCGCGGCCGCCATCAGGCGCAGGCGGAGATCGGGGTTCACGCAGACCGGATGACCGACACTCGCGAGCAACGGTTCGTCGAACACGCTGTCGCTGTATGCGTAGCTGTCGGCCAGGTCGATGTTGTTGACCAGTGCCCAGTCGCGCACGGCGTCGCGCTTGCCGCGCGACCACACGTACGGGCCGTCGAGCTCGCCGTTGTACACACCGTCCGCGTCGACCGCGTAGGTGGTGGCGATCACGGCGTCGAATCCCACGGCGTGCGCAAACGGTTCGATCAGGTCGCGTGGTGTCGTGGTGGCCAGGACAACACGGCGCCCCTCATCTGAGTGCTTCTTCATGACACTGCGCGCGTACGGCTGCAGCAGCGACACGAGGCCGTCCACCGCACTCTCCGCTGCCGCCCGCACATCGACACGGGAGTGACCGCGCATTGCGACCACTGCCTGGCGACCGAGAACCATCGAGGGCAGGTTCTCACCGAACGTCTCGAACACCTTGTAGAGGATCCCCTCACCGGGGATCTCGCGGTTGACGACACCCGTCTCGCGCAGCACCTTGCTGACGACATGCGCCGACGCGCCAGAGAGCAGCGTGCGGTCAAGGTCGAAGAATGCGGCACCCGTCATGGGCGCGAAGGTTAGGTCAGGCACGGTGCGGGCGAAACGGGCTCTTTGTTCGTCTCCTGCTGGCGACGACATGTCCCGGGAACGGGAAAGGCCCCGCGGGGGTGCGGGGCCTCTCAACCTGATCCAGATGGAGGGGGATCCATCGGAATCTTTCGGCCGGGCTATTGGGGGGGGCGCCCGGCGCGTTTTGTTGTGTCTCCATTATGAACGTGAACGCGTGAACACTCAAGTTGGAGGGCACGATAATCGCTATCGTTTTTTGTGATACCTGCCACACCGTCCCGGAGGGTGCCCCGCCATGGAAGTCAAACAGCTACAAAGCCTCCTCGCCATTGCCGACCACGGGTCGTTCTCGGCCGCGGCCAAGGCCCTCGACACCGTCCAGTCGAACGTGTCCGCGCATCTGTCCCGCCTGGAACGCCAGCTCGG
>JBEDDY010000188.1:0-3990 GCA_041176025.1 Actinomycetota bacterium
GGATGTTGGTGGCGACGCGCGGGTTGGTGCGCGACTTGTCGAGCGCCTTCTTGATCATCCGCTTCGTGAAGTCCTGCTGGCGGCTGATGCGCCCCCCGTCCGACGTGCCGTCGCTCGTCCACTTGCTCGTCTTCGGGTCGAACCAGCGGTAGTGGCGCGAGCGCACGTAGGCAAGTGCGTGGTCGCCCTGGAACGTGTAGCAGACCCTCGCGCGCAGGACCTGGAAACCGGTGCGCCTGTCGCGCGCCTTGTATGTGAACGGCACCCGGACACCCCCGACCGCGTCCACGACCTCCTTGAAGGTGCAGAAATCGACGTTGACGTAGTGGTCGATCTTGATGCCGAAATTCTCGGTGATCGTGCGCACGAGGCGGTTCGGGTTCTTCTTGTCGAAGTTCGAGTTGATTCGTCCCTTGCGGCTCGAGCCGGCCTGCTTCACCCACATGTCGCGCGGGAAGGACAGGATCGCAGCCTGGTTGTCCTTCGGGTTCACGCGGATGACCATGATGCTGTCGCTGCGTTCCCCATACGAGGTGCGCTTGCCGAACCCGCCGGCGAACGGCGAGTCGGGGTCGATGCACGCATCATTGTCGGAACCGGTGATCAGGTAGTTGCGCGCGGAGAGGTCGCCCGCCGGAAGGTTGAGGTCGCCGTCGCCCTCCACCGGGACGGAGTCGATCGTGACGACCTGGCGGTTGGACAGTTTCCAGTTCGCGTACAGCATCCCTGTGCCCGACACGAAGAGGGCGAGTGCGAGCACCATGTTGCCCCCGAACAGGAGGCGCTGGCGCAGGGTGCGGCGGGGGTGTCCCGAGAGGTCCGGCATGACCCTTCCACCGTAGTGGGCGGCCCCGTTGCCTGACCGTCGTCGCGTCAGCCCGGGTTGTCAGCCCGCGTTGTCAGTCGGTGGTCTCAACCGACCGGGGCAAGTGTGACCGTCACGGCGATCTCGCCGTCACGCTCCACGAACTCGGCGTCCGCGACAGAGCCGGCGTCGGCAATGTCGGCCCAGCCTGCCTGCACTGCGGCAACGACAGCTGCCGGGGCCGAGACGACCGCCAGGGCGACCGCAGCGCGCTGGCTGACCTTTGCCTCGGTCTTCGCGCGGCGGATGAGCGCGAGCGTTCCGCACACCGCATCGATGAGCGCCTCGCCGGCCGCGACGTCCGCGGCGGTGCCGGAAGTGAGCTCTGCCGGGGCGGGCCACGCCGCCAGGTGCACCGAACCCTCCTGCCACCAGCTCCACACTTCCTCCGTCACGAACGGGAGGACGGGAGCCAGCAGTCTCTGCATCGCAGAGAGCGCGCGGGAGAGGGCGGCGCGCGCAGAGGCGGCGCCGTCCTCGCCGTGCGTCGCGTACGCGCGGCTCTTCACGAGCTCCACGTAATCGTCGCAGAACCACCAGAAGAACGACTCCGTCCGCTCGAGCGAGCGCGCGTAGTCGTAGTTCTCGAAGGCCGTCGTGGCCTCGTCGACCACCGAGGCCAGACGCGCGAGCATCGCGACATCCAGCGGGTGTGCCGGGACCGCGGAGGCGTCCGCCTCGCCGAACCCCAGCACGAACTTCGTGACGTTGAGCAGCTTCGTGGCGAGCTTGCGACCGACCTTCATCTGCTCCTCGCTGAAGGCGGTGTCGATGCCGGGGCGCGCGTTCGCGGCCCAGTAGCGGACCGCATCGCTGCCGTAACTGTCGAACAGGTCGATCGGGGTGACCACATTGCCCTTCGACTTCGACATCTTCTTCCGGTCCGGGTCGAGGATCCACCCGGACATCGCCGCGTTGCCCCACGGCGCCATCCCGTGCTCGAAGTGCGAGCGCACGACCGTGCTGAACAGCCACGTGCGGATGATGTCGTGGCCCTGCGGGCGGACGTCGTACGGGTACACGCGCGAGAAGAGGTCGTCGTCATCGGCCCACCTGCCCGCGATCTGCGGGGTGAGTGACGATGTCGCCCACGTGTCCATCACGTCCGGGTCACCGACGAATCCGTTCGGTTTCCCGCGCTGGGACTCCTCGTAGCCCGGGGGCACGTCGGTGCTGGGGTCCACGGGGAGCCGCGACTCATCCGGGACGAGAGGCGTGCCGTGCAGCACCTCTCCTTCCGCGTCGAGCGCGTACCAGACCGGCACGGGCACGCCGAACCACCGCTGGCGGCTGATGAGCCAGTCACCGTTCAGGCCCTGCACCCAGTTGTCGTAGCGGTGGTGCATGTGGTCGGGGTGCCAGCGCAGCTGCGCTCCGCGGCCAAGCAGCTCGTCGCGCAGTGCCTCGTCGCGGCCGCCGTTGCGGATGTACCACTGGCGGCTCGTCACGATCTCGAGGGGACGGTCGCCCTTCTCGTAGAACTTGACCGGATGCGTGATGGGCCGCGGCTCGCCCTCCATGTCGCCCGACTCGCGCAGCATGTCGACGATCTCGGTCTGTGCCTGCTTCGCCGGCTTGCCGGCGAGACGTGCGTACGCAGCGAGCGCTCCGTCACCGGAGATGCCGTCGGGGGCATCGGCGATGATCCGGCCGTCACGGCTGATGATCGCGCGCGTGGGGAGCTGCAGCTCACGCCACCAGATGACGTCCGTCAGGTCGCCGAAGGTGCAGATCATCGCGATCCCGGTGCCCTTGTCCGGCTGGGCCAGCGGGTGTGCGACCACCGGCACCTCCACGCCGAACAGCGGGGTGCGCACGGTGGTGCCGAAGTGCGGCTTGTAGCGGTCATCGTCGGGGTGCGCCACGAGAGCCACGCATGCGGGCAGCAGTTCGGGCCTCGTGGTGTCGATCGTGAGCCTGCCGGACCCGTCCGACCTGGCGAAGTGGACCGTGTGGTACGCACCCGGGCGCTCGCGGTCCTCCAGCTCGGCCTGTGCGACTGCCGTGCGGAAGTCGACGTCCCAGAGGGTCGGCGCCTCCTGCGTGTAGGCCTCGCCGCGGGCGAGATTGCGCAGGAACGCACGCTGCGACGCACGCCGCGACCGTTCGTCGATGGTGGCGTACAGCAGCGACCAGTCGACAGAGAGCCCGAGGCGGCGGAAGAGGTCCTCGAAGACCTTCTCGTCCTGGGCCGTCAGCTCCTCGCACAGTTCGATGAAATTCGGCCGTGACACCGGCACTGCCCTGTGGTCCTTCGGAGGGTTGCCGCGGAACGGCGGCTGGAACCCGGCCGCGTACGGCACCGACGGGTCGCACGACACGCCGAAGAAGTTCTGCACGCGCCGCTCCGTCGGCAGGCCGTTGTCGTCCCATCCCATCGGGTAGAAGACCGACTTGCCGCGCATGCGCCAGAACCGCGCCACGGTGTCGGTGTGCGTGTAGCTGAAGACATGCCCCATGTGCAGCGAACCACTCACGGTCGGCGGGGGAGTGTCGATGGCAAACACGCCCTCACGCACCGCACCACGGTCGAAGGAGTAGGTGCCGTCGGCGTCCCACTTCGCGATCCAGCGGGACTCGATTCCGTCAAGAGTGGGCTTCTCGGGGACGCTGGACATAGGAAACAAATCGTAGGCTCTGACCCGTGCTGAACCTCTATGACACCGCGTCCCAGACGGTGAAGCCTCTCGCCCTGCGCGAGCCGGGCACGGTCAGCATCTATCTCTGCGGGCCCACCGTGTACGGCCCGCCCCACCTCGGCCACGGCCGCGCCACCCTCGTCTACGACATCCTCCGCCGCTACCTGGAGTGGTCCGGCCTGCGGGTGCGGCTGGTGTCGAACATCACCGACATCGACGACAAGATCATCGACCGCGCCAACCGCGAGGGCAGGCCCTGGCAGGACATCACTCGCCGCTGCGAGGACGTGTGGTTCGAGGCAATGGGCAAACTGGGGGTCGAGCGCCCCACCGACGTCCCGCACGCCACCGAGTACGTGGAGTCCATGGTGGCCATGATCGGCACGCTCGTGGACACCGGCCGCGCGTACCCCACGTCCGACGGCGTGTACCTGGACGTGCCGTCGGTGCCCGACTACGGCCTGCTCGCGCACCAGAGCCTCGACG
>JBEDDY010000189.1:0-7201 GCA_041176025.1 Actinomycetota bacterium
ATCAAGGACCACCCGTACTGGGTGGGGACCCAGGCACACCCCGAGTTCAAGAGCCGCCCGGACCGCCCGCACCCGTTGTTCCGGGACCTGATCGCGGCGTCGCTGGACCACCGCGAGGTCCGGCTGGGCACGGCCGCGCAGAAGGTCTGATGTCGCACGCGGCAGGTCACGGTTTCGTGACCACGTCACTCGAGCTCGTCCATGACTGGACGTACTCGCAGTTGGTCCGCAGGACGGTCCTGTCGCCGGACGGGGAGACATTCGACCGGACGTACGTCGATTCGCCCGGTGCCGTTGCCGTCGTGGCCGTGACGGGAGACGACGAGATCGTCCTCGTGAGCCAGTACAGGGCAACCGTCGATGGCCACGTCGTGGAGATACCCGCGGGCATGAAGGACGTGGACGGCGAACCCGGCCTCGAGACAGCCCGCCGGGAGTTGGTCGAGGAAGTCGGGTTCGAGGCGTCATCGTGGGTGTCGCTCGGGTCGATCCTGTCGACGCCGGGTGTGAGCAACTCGGTCGTTGAGTTGTACCTTGCGACGGGACTCACTGCCGTGCCAGTCGAACCGCACGGCCCGGAGGAACGGGTGATGAAGGTCATGCACGTGCCGTTCGCGGAGGCGGTCCGCATGTGCATGGACGATTCGATCATCGATTCGAAGTCCGTGACGGGCATCCTGCGCGCGGCCCGGTTGCTGGGTCGTTGAGATGGCGCCGCATCCGAGCGGTCAGGAGCACGTCGAGAAGTTCCTGACATGGTTGCGGGTCGAGAGGGGACGCGCGGCCAACACCGTTGCCTCGTACCGCCGCGACCTCGCGAGGGCGCAGGAGCACCTCGCATCGCGACAGTCGTCGTTGATGGGGGCATCGGGGAAGGACCTCGCGGGATTCATTGCCGCTCTTCAGTCATCCGGCGAGGCGGCGGCGAGCACCGCACGGCGTCTCGCCGCTCTCCGGATGTTCTACGGATATCTCGTCGCCGAGGAATTGATCGGAGCGGACCCCACGGCACACCTCGAGGGAATCAGGGTTGCTGCCGGCGTGCCGAAACCGTTGACGATGGACGAGACCGAGAGACTGCTGTCGTCGGTGACGGGGGACGAACCCGCCGATGCGCGGGACCGCGCGTTGCTCGAATTCCTCTATGCGACGGGTGCGCGCATCTCCGAGGCGTGCGGGCTGAATCTCGATGATCTTGACCTCAGGGACCGGGTTGTGCGGCTGTTCGGGAAGGGGAGCAAGGAACGTCTCGTCCCGGTCGGACGGCTTGCGGTCGAATCCATCCGCACGTACCTGGAGGACGGTGCGCGCTCCGCTCTCACGCCTCATGCCTGGAGGTCCGGAACCGACCGCACCGCGGTGTTCCTGACCAACACCGGCAGGCGACTGAACAGGCAGAAGGCATGGAATGTGGTGAGGACGGCCGGTCGTCGGGCGGGTATCGAAGGGGAGATGTCGCCTCACGTGCTTCGCCACACGTGCGCAACGCACATGCTCGAGCACGGCGCGGACCTGCGCATCGTGCAGGAGATGCTCGGTCACGCGACAATCTCGACGACGCAGATCTACACGAAGGTGTCGCAGGACAGGCTCCTGTCCGTCTATCGCGCGGCCCACCCGAGGGCAACGTCATGAAGTTGGCCCACCTCGCGAAGCGGGCGCTCACGTCGTTGTGGAATGGTCCTGTGGGTCAGTCCGGTCTCGAGACTGCCCGGTCGGTGCTGAATGACGGCGAGATGGAACTGTGGGCGTCGATGCAGCCACGGGACCAAAGGCATTCGCTCGTGGTCCTCCGCAGGTTCGGCGCATTGGTTCCGGCAGCATCCCGTGCGGAACGCGCCGCTGCGCTCCTCCATGATGTCGGCAAGGTGCCGAGCAATCTCGGATGGACCGCGCGGATCCTCGCGACGATCGTCGGACCGAGGGGCCGACGCTTCGGCTCGTACGCGCGGCACGAATCGGTCGGCGCGGCCATGCTTGCCAGTGTGAGCGAGGAACGAACCGTCGAACTCGTCGCGATGCTGGTGGATGATGCCGTCAGTCGTGCCCTCGCATCGGCGGACGACGTCTAGACGCGGGGCAGCAGTCCGATGTTCGCGTGTGCGCGGGCGAGAGTGGCGGCCGCGACGGCCCGCGCGCGGTCGTTTCCGATGCGCAGGAGCCTGGCAAGCTCACCCCGGTCCGCCATCAGTTCGTGGTACCTGGTGCGGATCGGTTCGATGACGGCAATGACCGCATCGCCCGCGTCCTTCTTCAGCGGTCCGTACTGGGTGTAACGACCGGCCAGCTGCTCGATCGGCGTGCCCGTGCAGGCGGACAGGATGTCGAGGAGGTTCGACACGCCCGGCTTGTTCTCGCGGTCGTAGCGCACCTCACCGTCGCTGTCGGTGACGGCTCGCTTGAATTTCTTCTCGATGGCGGCGTTGTCGTCCAGCATGTAGACGAGTCCCGAGTCGGTGGTCGCCGACTTTGACATCTTGGAGGTGGGGTCCTGCAGGTCCATGACGCGCGCGCCGGCCTTCGGGTGCACGGCTTTCGGCACGACAAAGGTGTCCCCGAACCGGTGGTTGAAACGGATGGCGATGTCGCGCGTGATCTCCACGTGCTGACGTTGGTCGTCACCGACAGGCACCTCGTCGGCGTCGTAGAGCAGGATGTCTGCCGCCATGAGTGCCGGGTACGTGAAGAGGCCCGCAGAAATGAAGTCCCCGTCGCGCTTTGCCGACTTGTCCTTGTACTGGGTCATTCTCGAGAGTTCGCCGAACGAGACGGTGCACTCCATGAGCCAGCTCAGTTCGCTGTGCTCGTGGATGTGGCTCTGCACGAAGACAGTCGCGACGTCGGGGTCGAGCCCCACGGCAAACAGCATCGCTGCCAGTTCGATCGTCTGTTCCCCGATGACGTTCGGCTTGTCGAGAACCGTCAGGGCGTGCAGGTCGACGATCCCGTGGAACACGTTGCCGTCGTGCTGCCCGGCAACCCAGTTGATGAGTGCCCCGAGATGGTTCCCGAGGTGAACGGACCCGGTGGGTTGGATGCAGGAAAGAACGCGGGGCACGCGAAAACGCTACTCGCCGGAGGCCCGTCAGACCCCGACAAATCACGGAGGTGGTGGCCCCTCAACTAACCTGTTCCCGTGGCCATCGACGTTGCAACACCCGTGTACGAGGGCCCGTTCGACCTGTTGCTGCACCTCATCCTGAAGGAGGAAGTGGACATCCACGAGGTGAGCCTGTCCACCATCGTCGACGCCTACCTGGCCGAAC
Source organism: Actinomycetota bacterium (assembly GCA_041176025.1). Classification (GTDB taxonomy): domain Bacteria; phylum Actinomycetota; class Acidimicrobiia; order Acidimicrobiales; family Ilumatobacteraceae; genus UBA2093. Next base: position 3,267 of record JBEDDY010000189.1, read on the forward strand.
TCTCGAAGATGCAGCAGTTCGACCTCGAGATCGCGACGGAATTCCTGCTCATCGCCGCGACGCTCGTCGAACTGAAGGCACGGAGGCTCCTGCCCGGCAAGGAGACCGTCGACCTCGACGACGAACTCGCCCTGTGGGAGGAACGCGACCTTCTCCTGGCGCGGCTGCTCGAATGCAAGACGTTCAAGGATGTCGCCAAGATCCTGGCCGGCTACGTCGACGATGCGGACCGGGTGTACGCGCGCACCGCCGGACCGGACGAAACATTCGCGAACGTGATGCCCGACCTGATGGAAGGTGTGACTGTTCAGAAGCTCGAGCGGGCCTTCGTGTCGGCGATCACCCCGCGCGAGGCACCTTCGATCAACCTGTTCCACGTGTCTCCGATTCGATTCACGGTCGCCGAGGCAGTCGAGGAGTTGATGGACGAGCTGCCACGGATCGGCAGGACGTCGTTCCGTGCCCTCACGAACGACCTGATCGAGAGGCTCGAGATCGTGGTGCGGTTCCTTGCGTTGCTCGAGATGTACAAACAGGGCTGGATCGAAATCGAACAGGGCGACCGCTTCGGCGACATCGCCGTGGAGTGGACAGGAATCGGGCCCGAAAATGACGGGTCCCTGACGGTGGACGATTATGACGGTTGATGTGAGTGTCGAGGCGGTTCGGGCGATCGAGGCAATCGTCCTCGTGGGACAGGATCCCGTCCCCACGTCGTTGCTGGCTGAGCTGGTGGAGCTGCCTGCAGCGACGGTGGATGCCGTGTGCGAGCAACTGTCGCGCACGTACGAAGATGCGGGTCACGGATTCACGATCGCGAAGGTTGCGGGCGGCTGGAGGTTCCAGACGCACGCCGACATGGCGCCGTACGTGGAGAGATTCATCCTTGACGGTCAGCGAGCTCGTCTGTCGGGAGCGGCGCTGGAGACACTCGCGATCATCGCCTACAAGCAGCCCATCTCCCGACTGCAGATCGCGAGCATCCGTGGTGTGGACCCCGATGCCGTGATGCGCACGTTGCACGGCCGTGGGTACATCGCACCGACGGGCCGTGACGACGGCCCGGGCCAGGCGGTGCTGTGGGGCACCACGGACCTTTTCCTCGAGAAGCTGGGCATCGCCGACATCACGTCGTTGCCGCCGATCGCCAGTTTCGTCCCTGACGCGAGCATCGTCGAGGCGCTGGAGAAGACATTGCGCATCGACACCACGATTGATGACGCACCGGCAACCTCCGATCAACAGACCGAGCCGGAGCCGGAAGCCGCAGAGTGACGATGGGCCATGACGCGCCGGGAGGCGCCACACCTGAACGTCCCCTGTGGGAGCAAATTGCCAATGAAGGCGAGAGGTTGCAGAAGGTGCTGTCACGCGTCGGGTTCGGGTCCCGTCGGGTGTGCGAGGACCTGATCTCCGAAAAGCGCGTGACCGTGAACGGCGAGGTCGCCGAACTTGGCCGTCGGGTCGATGTCGACCGTGACGATGTGTGCGTGGACGGTCTGCCGGTCGGGGTCGAACCTGGTCTCGTTTACTACCTGTTGAACAAACCCGAGGGTGTGGTGAGCACCGCCAGTGACACTCACGACCGCCGCACCGTGGTCGACCTGGTGCCGGACGACGTTCGTGTGTACCCCGTCGGCAGGCTCGACATGGACACCTCGGGTTTGATCATCCTGACGAACGACGGAGCGCTGACGCAGTTGGTCACGCATCCCAGTCGAGGGGTCGAGAAGGAGTACCTCGCCGAGGTGGAGTGCGGCCCGGACGGTGTGGGGAACAGCGCCCTGCGTCGGTTGCGGGACGGTGTCGAGCTCGACGACGGAAGGACCTCGCCCGCAGAGGTCGGCCAGCCGACGGCCGGCGTTCTGCGCATCGTGATTCACGAGGGCAGGAACCGACAGGTGCGTCGCATGTGCGAGGCAGTGGGCCATCCCGTCCTTCGGCTCGTGAGGGTGAGGATCGGCCCGATCAGGGACACCACGCTGCGTCCCGGTGACTGGCGGTTGATGACACTGGATGAAGTCCGAGATTTAACGGCGAGTGCCGCCCCGAGACGCGGAAGTAGGTTCTAGTCGTGACAGAACGGAGGATTGCCAACGTCATCGGGCTCGGTCTGATCGGTGGGTCGATCTCGCTGGCACTCGCACGCAACGGGTTCGAGGTGTGCGGCACCGACTCTGCCGATGGCATCGCCGCTGATGCGCTCGAACGGGGGATCATCCACAGGATCGGGGTCGAACGGACGGCCGAGATCACCTTTGTCGCCACGCCCGTGAACACAGTTCCCCAGTCGGTGCGTCTTGCCCTGGATTCGACTGACGGTGTGGTGACCGATGTGGGTTCGGTGAAGGCGATCGCGGCAGGGTTCGCAACAGACCCCCGCTACATCCCCGGTCACCCGATGGCGGGATCGGAACTGCACGGACTCGACGGCGCGGACGCCTCGATGTTCGAGGCCGCGGTTTGGGTGCTGACACCCACGGATGCAACATCGGACGCAACCTTCAACCTTGTCGCGGAGACCGTGACTCGCTTCGGTGCCGAAGTGGTGGCTCTCCGGCCGGCCCAGCACGACGACCTCGTCGCGATGGTGAGCCACGTCCCGCACCTGACGGCGGCAACCCTGATGGGACTGGCTGACGAGCGGTCGGAAGAACACCTTGCCCTGCTGCGTCTCGCCGCGGGGGGTTTCCGTGACATGACTCGAATCGCATCCGGATCACCCGCCATTTGGCTCGACATCTGCGAACAGAACAGGGAAGCGATCCTGCGGGGACTTGACGGTCTGATAGCAGGACTCTCGGAGATGCGGGACGTTGTCGACCGGTCGGACCGCGGGGCTCTCTTCGAACGACTCGAGCGTGCTCGCGTTGCCAGGATGAATCTGCCGGTGCGCGCGGGTGCCATTGAGAACCTCGCCGAGATGCGCATCCCCATTCCCGACAGACCGGGCTCTGCCGCCGAGGTGTTCGCCCTGTCAGGAGAGCTCGGCGTCAACATCCACGACTTCGAAGTCGTCCATTCGGTGGAGGGTGACAGGGGAGTCATGGTCCTCGTCGTGCGGGCCGACCACGTCGACATGTTCCGTGGGGGGTTGCTGGCACGGGGCTTCCGTCCGGCAATCCAGAAGTTGTCATGACAGTGACGCGGATTTCCGGTGCGGCCGGGCCGATTGATGCGGTGGTGAGCGTGCCGGGATCGAAGAGCGTGGCCAACCGGGCGCTCATGTGTGCTGCCCTCGTCGCCGACAGCGGGGCGTCGCACGTGCGCAACGTCCCTGGTGGGGACGACTGTGTCGCGATGGCGAATGCACTGGTCATGTGCGGAGCCATGCGCGGTGACACGATCACGGGTGGCATCTTCCCGGGGGCCACGGAGCGATTGGACGCGGGAATCGCGGGCACGACCTCTCGTTTCCTCACAGCGGCCGCGGCTCTCTCGAACCGGGGAATCGTCATCGATGGTGGTGAACCCTTGCGCCGTCGTCCCATGGCGGATCTTCACGATGCCCTTCGCCGACTCGGGGCGACCGTGGAACAGGTGGACGGTTCCTTGCCGGGCCACCTTCCTGTCGTGGTGAAGGGCGGTCACCTGGGGGGCGGTGCGGTCTCGGTGAGAGGCGACGTCTCGAGTCAGTTCGTCTCCGCACTGATGCTGCTCGCACCTCGACTGCCGGATGGTCTCGTCATCGAGGTGATCGGTGACCTCGTGTCACGTCCCTACGTGGAGATGACGGCCTCCGTCATGGCTGATTTCGGTGCGTCCGTGAGCGTGTCGAGAGGGCAGATCATCGTGAAGCCCGGGCGTTACGTTGCCACGGACTATCTCGTCGAACCTGACTACTCGTCGGCCGCGTTCCCACTGATGGCGCTCGCGTTCTCGCCGGGCACGGTGAAGGTGCCGGGACTGCGTTCTGCCCGGTTGCAGGGCGACTC
>JBEDDY010000190.1:0-20509 GCA_041176025.1 Actinomycetota bacterium
GCTCGGCACCCTCGACGAGCGCGCCCGCTACGCCGTGACCGCACGCTTCGGCCTCTACGACGGTGAGCGCAAGAGCTTCCGTGAGGTCGGCAAGGACCTGGGCGTGACCGCCGAGGCCGCACGTCGCCTCGTCAGCCGCGCCGTCGAAGGACTGAAGGAAGACGCACTGCGCATCCTCGCCGTCTGAGCACGAGAACCCGGACAAGCCGCGTGAGCGGGCGCACCGAGCGCCGGCCGCGCGGCTTTTCCTTTAATCCTGTTGCGAACGGGCTTTCCAGACGCAAGGCTTGATCCCCTATGGCGAAGAGCTGGAACCCCACCTCCTGGCAGCAATTCGAGGCTGCCCAGCAACCCACGTGGCCCGACGCGGCCGCAGTGGACGCAGCGCTGAAGCAGATTGCCACCTATCCCCCGCTCGTGTTTGCCGGCGAGGCCCGTTCGCTGCAGGCCGCCCTCGCCCAGGTGGCAGCCGGGAACGCCTTCCTTCTCCAGGCAGGCGACTGCGCCGAGAGCTTCGAGGAGTTCAGCGCGAACAACATCCGCGAGAAGCTCCGCGTCATCCTGCAGATGGCGATCGTCCTCACCTACTCGATGGGCGTGCCTGTCGTGAAGGTCGGCCGCATGGCCGGCCAGTTCGCCAAGCCCCGTTCCTCGAACACCGAGAAGATCGGTGACATCGAGATCCCCTCGTTCCGCGGCCACATCGTGAACGACGCCGCGCCCACCGAGGCAGCGCGCATCCCGAACCCGGAGCGTCTGGTGCAGGCGTACCACCAGTCGGCCTCGACCCTGAACCTGTTGCGTGCCTTCACGAAGGGCGGCTTTGCCGACCTCAACCGCGTGCAGGCCTGGACGCAGGAGTTCGTCGGGGCGAGCCCCGAGGGCCAGCGCTACGAACAGCTCGCCGCCGAGATCGACCGCGCCCTGCGCTTCATGCGCGCGTGCGGGGTCGACACCGAGAACAACACCTCACTGCACGAGGTCGACGTGTTCACCAGCCACGAGGCCCTCATCCTCGGCTACGAGGAATCACTCACGCGTCAGGACTCCCTGACCGGCGAGTGGTACGACTGCTCAGCGCACATGCTGTGGATCGGCGAGCGCACGCGCCAGCTGGACGGTGCGCACATCGAGTTCCTGCGCGGCGTGGGCAACCCCATCGGTTGCAAGATCGGTCCGTCGGCATCCCCCGAATGGGTGATCGAGCTCTGCGAGAAGCTGAACCCGGCGCAGATCCCCGGACGCCTCACACTCATCAGCCGGATGGGTGCCGACAAGGTGGAGGACTCCCTCCGCCCGCTGCTGAAGGCCGTCCGCGATTCCGGCCACCCGGTCGTGTGGGCATGCGACCCGATGCACGGCAACACCATCACCGCCCCGAACGGACGCAAGACACGCCAGTTCGAGGACATCGTGAACGAGATTGCCGGCTTCGTGCGAGCCCACAACGCCGAGGGCACGTGGCCCGGCGGCATCCACATCGAGCTCACCGGTGACGACGTCACCGAATGCACCGGTGGCGGCCACTCACTCACGAACGACGACCTCGACATGCGCTACCAGACGATCTGCGACCCGCGCCTGAACGGCCGCCAGTCACTCGACCTGGCCTTCCGCGTTGCCGAGCTCATCCGCGGCGCGAATGCCTGACCGCTACGACGCCGCCTGGCATCTCGCCGACCGTTTCCCCGTCGAGCACTTCGGTGTCGCCGTGGTCGACCGCGACGGCGTGCACACCCACGGCAACGTGGACCGGGTGCAGCGAATCGCATCCGTCAGCAAACCGCTTGCCGCGTGGGCCGTTCTCGTTGCGGTCGAGGAAGGCTCCGTGTCGCTCGACGACGCGGTCGGCCAGGACGAATGCACGTTGAGGCATCTTCTGGCGCACGCGGGGGGATACCCCTTCTTCGGTGACGAACCCGTGGGCAAGCCGGGCGCGAAGCGCATCTACTCGAACACCGGCTACGACATGATCGCCGCCCATGTCGGGAACGCAACGGGCATCTCGTTCGCCGACTATCTCGCCGAGGCCGTCTTCGGGCCACTCGGCATGGCGCAGAGCTTCCTCGACGGGTCATGCGCGAAGGACGTCCACTCGAACGTCACCGACCTGCTGGCGTTCGTTCACGAGCTGCGGTTCCCTTCCCTCATCTGTCGTGACACATACGTTGATGCGGTGACGCCGGTGTTCCCGGACCTGGACGGCATGCTTCCCGGCATCGGGCAGATGAACCCGTGCCCGTGGGGTCTCGGCGTGGAGATACGCGGCCACAAATTCCCCCACTGGACCAGTCCGCACAACTCCGCGGCGACCTTCGGGCACTTCGGTGGCATCGGCACGTTCCTGTGGGTCGACCCGGTGGCTGATGTCGCGTGCGTGATGCTCGCCGAGCGCGAGTTCGACGAGTGGGGCATGGAGCACTGGCCGGGGTTCAACTCCGCCATCCTTCAATCCGCCCGCCGCGACAAGTAGACAAGGTCCCCATGAAAGAGACAGCACTCTCGCGCTTCACCATGGGCATCGGGCCCCTCCTCGTGTGCGGTTTCGGCGTTCCCGTCTCGAACAGCATGATCTTCCCCGCGCTCAGCGATCTGCAGGACAAGTACGGGTTCTCCGATGCGGGCCTCGGCTACATCGCCGCTTCGGGGTTCCTCGCATCCCTCGTCGTCCAGTTGACCATCGCACCGCTGGCTGACCGCGGTGAGCCGAAGAAGATGGTCCTTGCCGGCGTCGTGCTCGCCTGCATCGGGTCCGTCCTCTTCGCGTTCGGCACGTCGCTCCCCTTCTTCGTCTTCGCACGCGCCATCTCCGGCTCCTCCCTCGGCATGTCCGGCCCGGCCATCCGTGCGATTGCCGCCAACATCGACAAGTCGCGTGCGGGCGAACGCATGGCACGCCTGCGCGGCGTGGAGATCGCGGGCTTCACGGGCGGTCCGCTGATCGGGGCACTGCTCATCGGCCCGTTCGGTCTGCGCGGGGCGTTCCTGGTCTTCGCATGCATCGGCGTGGTCGTGTTCTTCGCCGTGCTCTCGAGGGACCTGCCGCGCCTGCCCTCCTCGTCCGAGTCGCGCAAGCTCAGCCTCGAGCTGCTCCGCCACAAGCCGGTTCGCGCCGCAGTGCTGGCGTCGGCGACGCTGTTCCTGCCGGTCGGGATCTACGACGCGCTGTGGGACCGATACATCACGGACCGAGGCGGCACGAACTTCATGGTGGGGCTCACGTTCCTGCTGTTCACCGTCCCGTTCGTGGTGCTCGGGGCACGCGGCGGCCGTCTGGTGGACAAGCGAGGGCCGGAGAAGATGATCGTCGTCGGCATCGCCATGATGGTGCCGCTCGTGTGGGTGTACGGCATCCTGCCGTCTGCGGGGCTCCTCGTCGCCTTCGCACTCATCGAGGGGTCGATCAGCGCCATCTCCAGCCCCGCGTCGCAGTCCCTCATGGCAAAGGTCGCGCCGCACGGCCGTGCGAGCGCCGCACAGGGCCTGCAGGCAAGTGGCGACCTTGTCGCCGCCGTCGCCATGTCATTCATCGCACCGTGGATGTACGGGGCCAAGGGACCGGCGTTCACCTTCGGCTTCGCCGCAGCGATGATGGTCATCATGGGTGCGGCCGTGGCCCTCATGCTGAGAACCACGGCCGCACCGCAGGATTGATTCGGTTGTCCCGGCGCAGCCGGGGAATCAGATGATCAGCTGAGACGCTCGACGATCATGGCCATGCCCTGGCCACCACCGACGCACATGCTCTCCATGCCGTACTGCTTGTCTTCCCACTGCAGGCCGTTGATCAGCGTGGTCATGATGCGGGCACCGGTCATGCCGAACGGGTGACCGAGCGCGATGCCGCCACCGTGGATGTTCAGCTTCTCCATGGGGATGCCGAGGTGCTTGGCCGACGGCAGGACCTGTGCGGCGAACGCCTCGTTGATCTCGACGAGGTCGATCTGGTCGATCGTCATGCCGGCACGCTTCAGGGCCTGGCGGCATGCCTCGATCGGTCCGAGACCCATGATCTCCGGGTTCAGACCGGACACACCCGAGGACACGATGCGTGCGAGCGGGGTGAGACCGAGCTGCTTGGCCTTCGTGTCGCTCATGACCATGACCGCGGCGGCGCCGTCGTTCAGCGGGCATGCGTTGCCGGCCGTGACCTTGCCGTCGGGACGGAACACCGGCTTCAGCTGCGAGGTTGCCTCGTAGGTGGTGCCGGCGCGCGGACCGTCGTCCTTCGACACGACGGTGCCGTCGGGAAGGGTCAACGGGGTGATCTCGCGCTCGAAGAAGCCGTTCTCCTGGTGGGCGACGGCGAGGTTGTGCGAACGGACACCGAAGTGGTCCATGTCCTCGCGTGACACGTTCTCGAGCTCCACCACGTTCTCCGCGGTCTGGCCCATGGCGATGTACGCGTCGGGCAGACCGACCGGCGGGGTCCACGTGCCCTGGCCACCCTCGGCGCGTGCCTTCGTGCGGGTGCCGGGTTCCTTGAAGAGTGCGTTCGGCGCGGAGTCGGACGCACCTGAGCCGTAACGGCTGACTGCCTCGACACCGGCCGCGATGAAGATGTCCCCCTCGCCGGCCTTGATCGCGTGCGCGGCCATGCGGATGGTCTGCAGCGACGATGAGCAGTAGCGGTTCACGGTCACGCCGGGCGCATTGTCGAGACCCGCGAGGATCGCGACCATGCGGCCGATGTTGAAGCCGCCTTCACCGGCGGGCTGGCCGATGCCCATGATCAGGTCCTCGATGTCGTCACCCTTGACCTGGGGGACCTTGGCCATGAGAGCCTTCACGATCTGTGCGGACATGTCGTCCGGGCGCAGGTCCTTCAGCGATCCCTTCTGGGCGCGACCGATGGGGCTGCGGGCGGTTGCAACGATTACTGCTTCGGGCATGTGTGCCTCCTGGCTGGGGTCCCGCGTGTCGGGACAACGTTGTCTACGGTAGCCAGTCGGGACCGCTCCCCTCGCCCCCGCGGGCGAACTCGGCGTATTCTCACCGCATGACTTTGCCGAACGTCCCCCTGGCCGACATCGACCTCTCCTCCGAGACGTTCTGGACCGCCCCGCGCGAGTGGCGCTACGGCGCCTTCAAGACCCTCCGTGACGAGTCCCCCTTCCAGTTCTTCAAGGAGTTCGTCCCCGAAGATTCCCTGTTCCCCGCCGGCCCCGGGTACCGGGCCCTCACCCGTCACGACGACATCTGGCATGTCAGCCGCAACCCGCAGTTGTTCTGCAGCGGCAACGGGTCGAACATCGGCGATCTGCCGGTCGAGATCAACGAGTTCTTCGGCTCCATGATCAACATGGACGACCCCAAGCACTTCCGCCTCCGCTCGATCGTCTCGAAGGGTTTCACCCCGAAGGAGATCACGGCGCTCGAGGAGTCCGTGCGCGTGCGCTCGAAGGCCGTCATCGACCGCATGTTCGAGCGCTTCCCCGAGCGTGAATGCGACTTCGTCCACGAGGTGGCGGCCCTCATGCCCCTGCAGATCATCTGCGACATGATGGGCATCCCCGAGTCCGACGAGGAGATGATCTTCAACTGGACGAACACCATCCTCGGCGTCGGTGACCCCGAGTTCGTCGGGTCGTTCGACGACCTCGTGCGCGTCGGTGGCGAGATCTTCAACTACGCACTCGCCCTCGGCGAGGAGCGCAAGAAGAACCCGAAGTCGGACATCGCATCCGTGATGATGAGCGCAGAGGTCGACGGCGAGCGTCTCACCGCACAGGAGTTCGGATCCTTCTTCATCCTGCTCGTCGTCGCAGGAAACGAGACCACCCGCACCGCCATCGCCCACGGCATGCGCGAGCTGACGCTGAACCGTGACCAGCGCGAGAAGTGGTTCAACGACTTCGAGACGCACACGAAAACCGCCGTCGAGGAAATCGTGCGCTACGCGACACCGGTCATCCACTTCCGCCGCACCGCAACGCAGGACACCGAGATCAACGGCCAGCCCATCAAGGAGGGCGAGAAGGTCGTGATGTTCTACCAGTCGGGCAACCGTGACGAGCGCGTGTTCGACAACGCCGATGCCTTCGACATCACCCGCTCGGTGCTGCCCGCACAGGTCGGTTTCGGCGCGGGTGGCCCGCACTTCTGCCTGGGTGCGAACCTCGCCCGGCGCGAGATCGGCGTGATGTTCGACGAGATCCGCCGCCGCGTGCCGAACCTCGAGATCGTGGGCGAACCCGCCTACCTGCAGAGCAGCTTCATCAACGGCATCAAGCGCATGCGCTGCGCCTGGTGACGGTCACCTACTCGGCAACCATCCGGATGTCGGCCACCACGGCCGCATGGTCGCTCGGCTGCACGCCGCCGACCGGGTCGACCCCCGCCAGCCAGATGCGGCTGGGATTGCCGATCGGACGCGGGCGCGGCCAGCTGACGAAGAGGTAATCGAGCCTGCGGTTCGGCCACGTCGAATCAGCGATGTACGGGTTGTCGCGGCGCCAGGTCATGCCGTCGCCCTCGCCCGCCACTTCCCACAGGTCGGTGAAGACGAGACCGGGAACTGCTGGTTCGCGTCGACCGGTGAGCATTCGGATCTCGTCACTGTCGGGCACCGCGTTGAAGTCGCCCGCCATGATCACCGGTGTCTCCACCTCGGGGTCCTCGCGCAACGAATCGACGATCGCGCTCAACGCCTCGCACTGCGCCATGCGGGTGGCCGACTGGTCGAACTTGTAGTCGAGGTGCGTGCAGACGGTCCACCAGCGGCCGTACGGAGTGTCGAGCTGGGCGACGACCGCGCGGCGGTAGCTGGGCGCACCGGTCACGTCGGGGAGACGGTGCACGGCCCAGCGGATGATCGGCCAACGCGAGAGGATGGCGTTGCCGAGGCTGACGCCCTCGTCGTACCAGGGGCCCTCGGTGCGGGCCACGTACATGTTGAGCTCCTCGGCCAGCCAGTCGGCCTGGTCAAGCCCGCCCTCCTGCGCCCACACTTCCTGCAGGAAGATGACGTCGGCGTTCTGCTCGCGCAGGGTGGCAAGGATCGCCGGCTGACGGTCCCTCCAGGGACCGAACTGCCACCACACGTTCCACGTGAGCACCCGAGCTTCCATGGCGGGAACGCTACGGCGCGACGGCACCTATCCCAAGAAATCCAGCATCGCCGCGGCAATCAACTGCGGCTGTTCGGGCAGCATTGCGTGCCCGGCCCCGTCTATCTCCACCAGACGGGCGTGGGGAGCAGACTCTGCGACGTAGCGCCGCCCGTTCCCCGGCGGGGCGACGGCGTCCTGCAGGGCCTGGACGACCAGGACGCGCGCCACCGAGGCGGACCACCAGTCATCGCGTGGCGTCGTGGTCACAGCTGCGCGCTGGTAGCGGAACACCTCCGGCATCCAGCCATCCCGCCACACGGACGGGTCGTTCCCGTCGGCGAAGAACGCCGTCCTCACGTTCTCGAGATGTTCGTGTTCCGCAATCGATGGGTCGAAGCACTTCCAGAGTGTCGGGAAGATGTGCTCCGCAGGTTCGACGAGACCGCCGGCGGCCAGAAGTGTCAGCGATTCGACCCGGCCGTTGAAGTCCGCGGTGATCATCCGCGACAACCTGTTGCCGAACGCATGACCGACGAGATGGAAACGGTCGACGCCCAGTACATCGAGCTGGGCAATCGTGTCGGCCGCAAGGTCGTGCAGCGTCGGCGACCCGTCCCACGACGGCCGTGGTTCCATGAGCACAGGTTCGTACCCCGCATCTGTGAGTGCAGGAACGACGGGCAGAAAGTCCGTTGCGGGTCGTCCGAGCGACGGCACCAGAACGATCGTGCGCACTGCGTCGGTCATCTCGTTGCGTCCCGTGGTGGAAGGTTCAGGACGCAAGGTACGGCTTCTCGCCGGTGGTCGTCACGCGCCAGCCCTCGCGCTTCTCGGGGAAGTAATCCCAGCACGCGTGGTGCTGGACGACACGGTTGTCCCAGAACGTCACGGTGTTCGGCTCCCAACGGACGCGGCACTGGAACTCGACCCCGAACGCGATGCGGTCGAAGATCATCTTGAGGAGCGCGTCGCTCTCCCACTCCTCCATGTCCCAGATGCGGTCGGTGAAGCCGCTGTTCACGTAGAGGGCGTCCTCCCCCGTGATGGGGTGCGTGCGCACGACCGGGTGCAGGGTGCGAGGGAACTGCCTCGGGTCGACCGTCTTGTACTGGCCGCGCCACGGCAAGTCGCCACTGTGGCGCGCGCGGAGCGAGCGCAGGAACGTTTGCATCGTGCCGGACATCGACCGTAGCAGCGCGCCCTGGTGCGAGAACGCGGTGTCGCCACCGACGCTCGGAGTCGTCTCAATACGCAGCATGGAGACTCCGGGCGGACGCTCGTCGCAGCTGACGTCGCTGTGCCACCCCTCGCCGGGGACCATCTTCGAGTTCTCGTCGCCGTAGATGTGCAGGGCCTCCGGGTACTCGGACTGGGCGTACGCCGGGTGGACGTGCAGCTCGCCGAGACGGGCGCCGAACGCGATTTGCTCGGGAATCGTCATCGCCTGGTCGCGCACCACCACGACACCGCGGCGCGCGATGAGCTCGAGAAGTTCGTCGACGCCGGCGTCGCTCAGCGACAGAAGGTCCAGACCGTGGATTTCCGTGCCCACATGGCGCGTGAGGTCTGACTTCTTGAGTGTGGAAAGTGTCGGCATTGCTCCCCCTGGTGCGACTACTGAACGGCGAGACTAGCCCTGAACTCGGCGTCGGCAATGAGTGCCTTCACCTCGGGCGATGGTTCGCTCAGCCGTTCGATGGTCACACCGTGGATGGCACCGGTGAACCTGTAGATGTGCGGGTAGAACCCGACCGCGGCCCCGCTGTCCAACCCGACGTCGAACGTCTCGCCACTGATCGAGAAGATGACCGGGACCGACTTCTCGAGGCGCACGTGGGCGACGTGCACGCCGTCGATGCTCATCACCGAGTCACCGCCGGCCCCGAAACCACCGTCGTACGCGTGGTCGATCACGACTGAGTGCCGGCCCGGCACGAGGGCACGCGAAGACGTCGCCACGTAGTGCTCGTGACCCACCCAGTTGTAGTGGTACACCGGACGTCCCTCGGCGTTCACGTACAGCGACCAGCCGGCCATGTTCCCGCCCTGTGCGACGATGACACCTTCGCAGCCGCGCTCGGGCACCGTGATCTCGGCGGTGATGCGGAACGAGCAGTTCTTCACGTTCACCACGGAACGCTCCGGCATGCGGACGTGCGCCGTGGTGTAGGTCATCTTGGTGAGTCCGCCGAGGGAGTCCGGCACGGCGAACCTCGGCCCGAACGTCTGGCCCGGCTCCTTCAACGGGTAGATGTTGTTGCGGCGCGCCTCGGAATCGAACAGTGCCTGCAGCTCGGCGAGCTTCGCCGGGTTCGATGCCGACAGGTCGTTGCCCTGCGAGAAGTCGCTGCGGATGTCGTAGAGCTCCCACTTCTCCTGCGGGCCGTCGAACGGCACGGAATCAAACCTCTTCCACGGCACACGCCCGTGGAAGCACGAGGCGATCCAGCCGTCGTGGTACATCGCCCTGTTGCCGAACATCTCGAAGTACTGCGTGACGTGGTTCTCGGGCGCGGACGCATCTGTGAACACCGGGACCATCGACACGCCGTCGATGTCCATCTGCGGAAGGCCGTTCACGTGGCTCGGTGCCTCGATGCCGGCAGCCTCCAGCAACGTGGGGAAGATGTCGGTGATGTGGTGGAAGTTGCTGCGCAGCGCACCGGCATCCTTGATGCGGCGAGGCCACTGCACGGCCATGGCGTTTCGCGTTCCGCCGAAGTGCGACGCAATCTGCTTCATCCACTGGAACGGGGAGTCGAGGGCCCATGCCCACGCCAGGTTGTAGTGGTTCTCGCACCGGGCGGACCCGAAGTCGTCCATGTGGTCGAGCAGCCATTCCGGGTCCTCGGGCATGCCGTTCTGGAACGACGGTGCGCTCCACGCACCGTTGATCGTTCCCTCCGCCGATGCGCCGTTGTCACCTGTGATGTAGACGAAGAGCGTGTTGTCCGTCTCCCCCATCTCGTCGAGTGCGTCAAGGAGCTTCCCGATCTGTTCGTCGGTGTGCGCCATGAACCCGGCGAACACCTCCATCAAGCGCGATGCGACGGGCTTGTAGCGGTCGGGGTAGTCGGCCCATGACGGCACCTCGTCGGGCCTCGGCGTGAGCGTCGTGCCGGCGGGAATGACACCCATCTGCAACTGCCGCTCGTAGATCTGCTCACGGAGGGCGTCCCAGCCCTCGTCGAACCGGCCCTTGAACCGCTCGATGTACTCCGGCCACACATGATGCGGGCAGTGCATCGCCCCTGTGGCGAGGTACGTGAAGAAGGGCCTGTTCGGGTTGCTCGCGCGCTGGAGCCTCATCCAGTCGATCGCCTTCTCCGCGATGTCCTCGCTCATGTGGTAGTCATCACGATTCTCGTACGGCATCACCGGCGTCGTCTGGTCGAACATCGGAGGCTCGAACTGCGACGCCTCCGCGCTGAGGATGCCGTAGAACCGCTCGAACCCGAGCCCCGTCGGCCAGCGGTCGAACGGCCCCGTGAGCGACTGCTCGTGGGCCGGGGTCACGTGCCACTTGCCGAACGCACCGGTGGAGTACCCGTACTGCTTCAGGATCTCGGCAACGGTGGCCGCCTCCTTCGGGATGATGCAGTCGTAGCCGGGGAAACCGCTCGCGCCCTCCGGGATGTTGCCCATGTGCACCGCGTGGTGGTTGCGACCGGTCAGCATCGCCGCGCGCGTCGGCGAGCAGAGTGCCGTGGTGTGGAACTGGTTGAAGCGCAGGCCGTTCGCCGCCACGCGGTCGAGCGCCGGCGTGGGCACGGGGCCGCCGAACGTGCTGCACGTGCCGAACCCCACGTCGTCGAGGAGAATGAGCACGATGTTCGGCGCGTCCGCACCGGGCAACGGAATCGACGGCCGTGACGGCACGGAGTCATCGATCAGGCGGCCGAGGGTCCCGTTGAACGGCTCGGTGGCGAACGGGAGTGCGGGACCTGTGGGTGTGCTCATCGTTGCCCCTATGCCGGGAGGGTCGCGTGGTCAAGACAACGGCGCACCGCATCAACGGCTGCAGAGTCGCCCGTCACCGTGATGTCGGCGTCCGACCACTTCACCTTGCCCGACAGCACTGACACGAAGGTCGCGCGTGTCATTGATGCGGTGCCCTCGGCACCCCGGCCGTCAGTGGGCACGGCGACACAATTCCGGAGCCGCAGCCCGGCCGCCTCGCCGTCCACCGCGATGCAGACGTGTACGGAGAGCCCCTCTGCCTTCGCGGGATCGAGCAGGACACGGAGTGTGTGCACGAGGTCTGTCGATGCCGCGTGCGCGATTGCCTTCGCTCCGAACGAGTGCGTCATGAACCGGTCCATCGGCATCTGGCCGTCGAGGTGGCGTGCCCTGGTGATTGCCCAGTTGCGGATGTTCGCAGCCGGTGTGCGCTCGGCAACCAGGCGCAGACCGCGTGCGAGCAGCAGGCGGTCTGCCTCCGTGCACCCCTCCGACCGCACGAGCCACGTGGCAAGCTCCACGCCCCAGCGGATCTCGTCGTTGTCGAGTGCCTCGGCGGCCTGTCGTGCGACCTCTCCACGGCCGCCGAAACCGGCGACCAGCTTCGCGAATCGCTCGCCCGGCTCCAGCGGGAACAGCTTCGACTCCTCGCCGTCGAACCAGCCGCGCAGACCCGTGAAGATCTGGCGCAGGTGGTGCTCGGTCACGCCGTAGCGCTCGCTCGTCAGGTAGTCCTGGTCGTACAACGCCGGCAGGGTCACGCGCGATGACAGTTCGTCCATCGTCCAGCCCTTGTTGATGCCGCGTACTGCCTGGTCCCACATGAACTGGATCGAGTCGCGGTACCGCTCGGACTTCTCGCGGATCGTGTCGCGTCCGGACAGCGGCGGGCCGTGCGTGGCGATCAGGTGCTCGGGCGCCCAGCCGATGATGTTCTCGATGCCGGGGATGAGCACACGCGGGTCACGGTACTCCTCGCCCCGGATGGCAAAGACGTTGAACAACAACGGCCACACCGTGTTGTGCACGCACACGCCCGTCTCGGGGAAGAAGAAATTGACCGAGTCGTCACTGTCGCTCGGTGACCACCGCATCAGCACGCGCGCGCCGGCGATCGTCATCTCCCCCTCGTCCACGAGTTCGTGGTTCACGGGGATGTAGCCGGGCGTTGCGGGCGCGTGCGCGGGGTTGCGGTAGGAGAAGCCGAGACCGACGTTCACGAGCCCGTCGGGACCATCGGGCGGCATCACGATGGCGAACTGCTCCACCAGGCCACGGCCGTACGCAGGGGCAATTTCCCCGGAGGTGCGCGCCTTGTTCAGGGCGATCCTGCGGTGACCAAAGATCGGCAACGGGGTCACATGGTTCCCCTCGTCAAGAACCGCCTGAGTTCCCTCGATGTAGTGGAAGTGGGTGTAGACCACGGCCGCGATCCTGCGGTCAGTGTGCTTGCGCAGCTCCACCAGTGCCAGCGCCATCTCCTGCACCGACTCGCCGGTGTCGAAGGCGATGATGCCGTCGGGGGCATTAATGAACGTCTGGTTCGACAGACCGTTCCCCACGAAGCACCACGCACCGGGCCGGACCTCGTAGAAATTCCTCGCGATGACCTGGTTCTGCGCCAGGTGATCGCGGTGGACGCGGGGACCGTTCGGTGCCTGCACCACGTTCACCGATGTGTTGTCGAAACTCCGTGTCATTGCCCGCCCCTCCAGCCAGTCAATAGTGACACAATCGGGTTGTGGAACAACCTGTGAGAGCGCCGATCGGTGGCGTGTTCGGCGGTGGCGGCATGTTCGGCATCGGGTACGCCATGGGCGTCATCCAGGGACTCGGCGAACACGGCGTCACCTTCGACCGTGCACCGCTCCTCGGCACGTCAGCCGGGTCGTGGGCTGCGGCGGCAGTCGCGCTCGACGTGGATGTCCAGGACATGTTCGCACTGGCGGTTCCCACCTTTCCCAACCCGAGACCCGGCGTGCTCGCGACTGCGGCACGGCAGTTGTTCGGGGAACGCACCAGCCCGTTGGTCAAGGTGTGTGCGTGCTCCCTGCCCCGCCTGCGCCGCACGGTGTTCGACGGTGCGCTGCACCCGATCGCTGACCTCATCGCGGCTTCGTCCGCGGTCCCGGGCCTTCTCGCTCCGCACACGATCAACGGCGTGAGATACGTGGATGGGGGCGTACGGTCCGGCACGAGCGTCGACTTCGGGCCCGAAGCGGACCACTTGTACGTCATCGCGCCGCTCGCGGGTGCGATGTGGGGACCGTTCCGTCGCTTTGTCGACCGAGGCATGCACAACGAGATCGCCAGGTGGAAGGAACGCACCGGTGGCACCGTCACGCTCTTCACCCCGGTCGCGGTAGCCGCCGACATCGCGCAGAACCCACGGCACCTGTTCGACAAGAGCCGTGCGCTGGAGGCCTACTACTGCGGCATCGACCAGGGACGGCTCGGAGGCCAACCCGCCTGACCTGCGCGGCGCGCCACGTCGTCGATGGGCACACAACGGAAACGACCCGGGGTTTCCCCCGGGCCGTTCCGTGTTCGTGCTGCCTCGGCAGCTGTCACCTGTTGGTCAGCTGCAACCGCTGGTGGATCCGCAGCTGGGGCACGCGTGGCAGGAGCCTGCGCGCTGCATCTGCACGCCGCACATCATGCACATCGGTGCGTCGCTGTGCTGGCGGGCGATGCCCTGCGGGGCCGAGTGGTCGCTGATCGGCGCCTTCGGCGCGGTGCCGAGCTCGATCGACTGGGCCAGTTCGCCCGCCGTCGGGATCGTCTTCGGGTCGACCTGGATGTCGTTGCCGTTCGTGGTCTCGACAACCGACTCCTCGACGCCCGGGAGCGTCGGCTGGATGCGCTCGTCACGGCTGAAGATGCCGAGCTCTGCGCGCTCGTCGTACGACATGTACTCGAGTGCGAGACGACGGAACAGGTAGTCCATGATCGAGTTCGCGATGCGGATGTCCGGGTCATCGGTCATGCCGGCCGGCTCGAAGCGCATGTTCGTGAATGCCTCCACGAACGCACGCAGCGGCACGCCGTACTGCAGACCGTACGAGATGGACTTGGCGAATGCGTCCATGATGCCCGACAGGGTGGAACCCTGCTTCGACACCGTCAGGAACATCTCGCCGGGGCGGCCGTCCTCGTACTCACCGATGTTCGCGAAGCCCTTGCAGTCCGCGACGCGGAACTCGAAGGTGCGACCGCGGCGCGAGCGCGGCAGCTTCTGGCGCACCGGCTGGGTGATGATCTTCTCGACGACGCGCTCGACCACCTGGGTGGCGGTTGCGGCGGCATCCGACGAGGCAGACGAATCGGCCTTGTCATCGTCCTTCTTCACCGTGCTGAGGGGCTGGCCCACCTTGCAGTTGTCGCGGTAGATGGCGACAGCCTTGATGCCCAGTTCCCAGGACAACTGGTGGAGCTTCTCGACGTCCTCGATGGTGGCCTCTTCCGGCATGTTCACCGTCTTCGAGATGGCACCCGAGATGAACGGCTGCACCGCACCCATCATGCGCACGTGACCCTCGTAATGGATGGTGTTGTCACCCATGGAGCACGCGAACACGTTGATGTGGCTGGACTCGAGATGCGGCGCACCGAGGATCGACTTGTTCTCGTCGATGTACTTGATGATGTCGTCCACCTGGTGGGCGTTGTAGCCGAGACGGCGCAGCGCACGCGGGATCGTCTGGTTGACGATGCTCATGGAGCCGCCGCCGACCAGCTTCTTGAACTTGACGAGACCGAGGTCGGGCTCGATTCCCGTGGTGTCGCAGTCCATCATGAGGCCGATGGTGCCGGTGGGTGCGAGGACCGATGCCTGCGCGTTGCGCACGCCGTACTCCTCACCGTCACGCACTGCTGCGTCCCAGCTCTCGTGGCCCGCGACGAGCAGGTCGTTCTGGATGAAGTCCTTGTTCTCGATCTTGGCGTGCTCGTCACGGTGCATGCGCAGGACGTTCAGCATGTACTTCTCGTTCTCGGCGAAGCCGGAGAACGGTCCCATGCGGCTGGCGGTGCGCGCGCTGGTGGCGTACGCGTGGCCGGTCATGAGCGACGTGAGGGCTGCTGCCCATGCGCGACCCTCTTCGGAGTCGTACGCCAGGCCGAGAGCCATCAGCAGCGCACCGAGGTTCGCGTAGCCGATGCCGAGCTGGCGGAACTTGCGGCTGTTCTCGCCGATCGGCTCGGTCGGGTAGTCGGCACGGCCGACCAGGATCTCCTGTGCGGTGAACATGACCTCGACGACGTGGCGGTAGGCCTCGACGTCGAAACGGTCGTTGTCATCGAGGAACTTCAGCAGGTTCAGCGAAGCGAGGTTGCACGCCGAGTTGTCGATGTGCATGTACTCCGAGCAGGGGTTGGAGCCGTTGATGCGGCCCGATGCGTGCGCGGTGTGCCACTTGTTGATGGTGGTGTCGAACTGCAGACCGGGGTCTGCGCACTCCCACGAGGCGGTGGCGATCTGGCGCCACAGGTCGCGTGCCTTGACCGTCTTCACGGTGTGGCCGTCGGTGACCGCCTTCAGGTTCCAGTCGCGGTCCTCCACGACGGCCTGCATGAACTCGTCGGTGACGCGCACCGAGTTGTTGGCGTTCTGGTACTGGATGCTGAACGAGTCAGCACCGTCGAGGTCCATGTCGAAGCCGGCATCACGCAGCACGCGAGCCTTGCGCTCTTCCTTGACCTTGCACCAGATGAACTCCTCGATGTCCGGGTGGTCGGCGTTGAGGATGACCATCTTGGCGGCGCGACGGGTCTTGCCTCCCGACTTGATGGTGCCGGCTGATGCGTCGGCACCGCGCATGAACGAGACCGGGCCGGAAGCCGTGCCGCCGCCCTCGAGGCCTTCCATGCTGGAGCGGATCTTCGACAGGTTGATGCCCGAACCGGAACCACCCTTGAAGATGACGCCTTCCTCGCGGTACCAGTTGAGGATCGCCGACATCTTGTCCTCGACGGCGAGGATGAAGCATGCGCTCGCCTGCTGCGGGACACCCTTCACGCCGATGTTGAACCACACCGGGCTGTTGAACGCCGCGCGCTGGGTGACGAGGATGAACTTCAGCTCGTTGCGGAAGGCCTCTGCCTCCTCGCTGTCGACGAAGTAACCGCCCTCGATGCCCCACGTGGTGATCGTGTCGGCGACGCGGTCGATGACCTGGCGCATGCTGCTCTCGCGCTCGGGCGTGCCCGGCGTGCCGCGGAAGTACTTCTGGGCGACGATGTTCGTGGAGTTCAGCGACCACGAGACGGGGAACTCGACACCGAGCTGTTCGAAGGCGACAGAGCCGTCCTTCCAGTTGGTGATGCGCGAGTCACGCTTCTCCCATGCCACCTCGTCGTACGGGTGCACTCCGGGTGTGGTGAAGAACCGGCCGAGGCCGATGGAGAGACGATCCGGTGCGAGAGACATGGTTTCCTTCTTTGCGTTTTGTAAATGTTGGGCGTGTTCTGAGGGTCGCTGCGGTCGGCGGAGTGAAAGTCCGACAACCACTACATGTTGTAGGTGACCCTCCCCCTTTGCAGTGTCCCCTACAAGTGGTTGGATGATTACAGCAGAGTAATTACACCCGTGTCAACGATTGTCGGGGTTTCGCCCCGGATTTCTTTTCGTAGAGCGGCGGTGGCCCAGGTCGCAGGTTCAGGACCGCCCAGTCCCAGGATCGGCCTTTCGACCTCCCGACTGCCGCGCCCCGGAACCACCCCCGACTACGGCGCGAAACCTACGGGCAAATGGCTGTGAATTGGAAGTGGACAACCATGTGAATTGCAGGAATGTTCTGGGGATTCCCCATGATTTTCCGTGGATTCGGCTGTGGCTTTCCTGTGGGAAAACCGACCCCGCTTGTGGAGAAAATCTGGTCGGTCGGGCCCGTCTCAGACCGGCACGACAGTGACCGGGATCGCGTTCAGGGCAGCGTTGCCCGACAGGGGGTCGAGGACCTTGTCATCGGTCAGGATGTTCGAGTTCACGCCCGCCTTCTCGGCCGCCACGGCGAGCCTGGTCCCGGGCACGTTGTGGCCCCACCCGTGGGGCAGGCTCACGACACCGGGCCGCACCGCGTCGGTGACCTCGACAGGCACGTCCACCGTGCCCACTCGACTGGTGACGCGGGCACTGGTGCCGTGCGAGATTCCGAGGCGCGCGGCGTCATCGGGATGTACGTGAAGCGTGCAGCTCAACGAACCCTTCGTGAGCACCTTCATGTTGTGCATCCACGAGTTGTTCGACTTCAGCTCGCGACGGCCGACGAGCAGGAGACCGTCGGACTCCAACTCTGCCTTCTTCGCGACGAGCCGCTGCAGTTCGTCGAGGAACATCTGCGGTGCGAGCTCGATCATCCCGCTCGGGGTGCGCAGTGCCTCGGGCAACCGCGGCTCGAGCGCGCCGAGATCGACACCGTGCGGGTTGTCGATGAGCTTCTGCAGGCTCAGGCCATCGGGGTTCGCGCCGAAGCCTGCGCCGTACGGGCCGGTCTGCAGCATCAGGTCGAGCTGGCGTGCGGGACCGCTGCGACCGCCCGCGCTGAGCAGGTCATAGATCTCGTCGGCGTCACGACCGTGGACCGGGGAACCCGTCGTCGCGACGGCGGCACCGACGGACTGACGAAGGATCGCGTCGTCGATCTCCTCCGCCGACACGTCCGCACCGAGTCCCTGCAGGATGCCGCCGAGCTTGGCGAGAATCTGCCACTCATCGGGCTGGTCCGCGGGAAGGTCGAGCACGCGTTCGCTGAAGTTCGCGACGTTGCGGATGGCGAACGTGTAGAGCGACACGTCGTAGTGCTCCTTCTGCAGCGCCGACGGCGGCGGCAGGATCACATCGGCGTGACGTGACGTCTCGTTCAGGTAGATGTCGACCGACACCATGAAGTCGAGTTCCGCGAGCGCGGCGTCGAGTTGCTTCGAGTGCGGGGTGGAGAGCACCGGGTTGCCCGACAGGCACACGAACGCCCTCACTTGGCCTTGGCCGGGCGTGGTGATTTCCTCGGCCAGGATCGCCACGGGGTACTCCCCCATCGCCTCGGGCTTCTTGCTGACACGGCTGTGGCCGCGACCGATGGTGAAACCCTTGCCCTTCCCGCCCTGGCCGCGCGTGGTGGAGCCGCCGACGGCGGGCATCGTGAACATCGCACCGCCGCGCCTGTCGATGTTGCCCGAGATTACGTTGAGAGCATCCACGAGCCACGCGTTCAGCGTGCCGAACTCGACGGCGTTCACGCCGATGCGGCCGTAGATCGCAGCGCTCGGCGCGGCCGCGATCTCACGTGCGAGTGTGCGAATGACGTGTGCATCCACACCGGTTGCCTTCGCGACCGCCTCGGGAGTCAGTTCCGCGACGGCGTCGCGCAATTCGTCGAGTCCGTTCGTCATCTTCCCGATGCGCGGCTCGAGCGACACGAGTCCTTCGGCGAACATCACGTTCGCGACGGCCGCGAGCAACAGACCGTCGGTTCCGGGCCGGATGGAGATCCACTGGTCGCTGTTCTCCGCCGTCTTCGTGCGGCGCGGGTCGATCGTCACGACCTTGCCCCCGCGCGCACGCAGGGCCTCGAGTCGGTCCGGGAAACCGGGTGCGGTGCACAGGCTGCCGTTCGACGCGTACGGGTTCGCACCCAGCATCACCAGGTAATCGGTGTGGTCGATATCGGGGACCGGGATGCTCTGGGCGGTGCCGAACATGTATCCGCCCGCGACGTGCTTCGGGATCTGGTCGACGGTCGACGCACTGAACTTGTTGTGCGAACCTGCCGAGCGGTAGACGACACCGTTGTAGAGCATCGAGCCGAGGTTGTGTGCGCCCGGGTTCCCGCCGTAGGTGGCGATCGACTGGCGGCCGTGCGTCTCGATGACGCGCGCGAACCCGTCGGCGACTGCCTGCCACGCCTCCTCCCACGAGACCTCGACGTGCACACCGTTCTTCTTCATGAGCGGCGCGCGCAGACGGTCGGGGTCCTCGTGCAGTTGCTTGAGGGTGCTGCCCTTCGGGCAGATGAAGCCGTGACTGAAGACGTCGTCACGGTCACCACGGATGCGGACGATCTGTTCCTGGGGCCCCACGGTGATCTCGAGGCCACATGTGGCCTCGCACAGCGGGCAGGTGCGGAAGACGGTGCGGTTCTGTTCCCCTGACATGCCCCAACCCTGCCACGCCGAACGCCGCGGCCCGTGTTCGTACACTGCTCCCCGTGCTGCGCTTTGGCCCGATGGCCCCCGGAACCGAGATAGATGCGCTGGGTTTTGCCACCCGGGAGCGCACCCCGCAGGGTCGCCCGCACGTCGAGATCTGCATGATCACCACTGCGGACGGGGCGACGTCCCTGAACGACACGTCGGGCCCGCTCGGCGGACCCGCCGACCAGGCCATGCTGCGCGCCTGGCGACAGATGTGCGACATCGTGCTGGTCGGCGCAGGGACGGTGCGGGCCGAGGGCTACGGCCTGCCGAGTCGCGAGGACCTGAACATTGCGGTCGTCACGGCCACGTGCAACATTGACCCGTCGATTCCGTTGTTTGCGTCCGGCCGTGGATTCCTCGCCACCTCCGTGGACGCACCGGAGAGCCCCGTTGCATCGGTGCGCGCGGGAACCGGGTCGGTCGACCTCGCCGGGATCATCAACCAACTGGGTGCGAATGTCATCCACGTGGAAGGCGGTCCCCGTCTGAACGCATCACTCCTGGATGCCGGCCTGGTCGACGCCATCAACCTGACGTTCTCGAACCGCCTCGCGGGGAAACACCACAGCGACCCCGTGGCAACCTCAACTCACGACGCGACCCGCTTCTCGCTTGTCGACGCAGCGCGCGACGGTGACTTCGTGTTCGCCCGCTACGAGCGGAAGCGCTAGCTCTTCTTCAGCAACGCAAGTTCGCGGCGGAAGTCGGCGGCATCATCGAAGTTCTTGTAGACGCTCGCGAAACGCATGTAGGCGACTTCGTCGACGCCCTTCAGCCGCTCGAGCACCGCGTGGCCGACGACTGATGACGTGATGTCGTTGCCGGCGGCAGCCTCGAGGCGGACATCGTCCTCCACTGCCTCTGCCATCTCGTCGACCATCTCCTCGGACACCGGCCTGCCCTTGCACGCGGAGCGGATTCCATCAGCAACCTTTGCCCTGTCGAAAGGTTGGCGCTGGCCCGACCGCTTCAGCACCATCAACGGCGCACCCTCGAGGCGCTCGTAGGTGGTGAATCGGTACGCACATTCCGGACAGGAGCGCCTGCGGCGAATGGCGGCACCCTCGTCGGCGGGACGCGAATCGATCACTTTCGTGTCGTCATGTCGGCACACCGGACAATGCATGTCCCACACTGTAGGACTCCCCGTCTTTACGAATTGTTCATTCGCCCCGAATTATGGGGTGTTACGGGATGCGGATGACCTGGCCGACCTCGATGTCGACGCCGTTCTCGCGTGCCAATTCGCGGACAAACTCGGAGATGTTGCCGGTGGGTGCGTAGCCACGGGCGATGCTCCACAG
>JBEDDY010000191.1:0-4654 GCA_041176025.1 Actinomycetota bacterium
GACCACGACTGCCGCGAGGGAATCTGCGGCACGTGTTCGCTGATGATCGACGGCCAGGCCCACGGCCCGGCCAAGGCAACCGCCACGTGCCAGCTGCACATGCGTAAGTTCAAGAGCGGCGACGTCATCACCATCGAACCGTGGCGCGCATCGGCCTTCCCGATCATCAAGGACCTCATGGTCGACCGCTCCGCGTTCGACCGCATCATCGAGTCGGGCGGTTTCGTCACCGCCGAGACCGGTGGAGCCCCCGATGCGAACCTCATCCCCATCGCAAAGACCGTTGCCGACGCAGCCATGGACTCGGCCGAGTGCATCGGTTGTGGTGCGTGCGTTGCTGCCTGCCCGAACGGCGCGGCGAACCTGTTCACGGCGGCCAAGGTCTCGCACCTGAACCGCCTGCCGCAGGGCCAGGCCGAGCGTTTCAGCCGCGTCGAGGCGATGGTGGAAACCATGGACGAGTACTTCGGGTCGTGCACCAACCACGGCGAGTGCGAGGCGGCGTGCCCGAAGTCGATCTCGATCGACGTCATCGCGCTGATGCACAAGGACTACCGCAAGGCGAAGTTCGCGAACCGCAAGGATCTCGCGCGCAAGTGACGACCGCGGACCCGTCGTCGGTCATCGTTGCCGACGATCTCCACATGTCGTTCGGGGACGTCCATGCGTTGCGTGGTGTGTCCTTTGACGTGCCGAGGGGGACCGTGCTCGGCCTGCTCGGGCCGAACGGTGCGGGCAAGACCACTGCTGTGCGAATTCTCACGACGATCATCGCCCCGACATCGGGTCGGGCGAGCGTGAACGGGATCGATGTCGTGGCCGACCCGCAGGCCGTCCGCCGCAGCATCGGGCTCGCCGGTCAGTACGCGGCAGTCGACGAGGACCTGACAGGTCGTGAGAACCTGATGCTCATCGGGACCCTCTCGCACGTGGACAGGGACGTCAGCAGGAAGCGCGCCACCGAACTGCTGCAGCAGTTCCGCCTGTCGGATGCGGGGGACCGCACCATCAAGACGTACTCGGGGGGCATGCGCCGGAGACTGGACCTTGCCGCCGCGCTCATCATGCGGCCACCCGTGCTGCTGCTCGACGAACCGACGACGGGACTCGATCCCGCGAGCCGCCAGGACCTGTGGGGCGTCATCGAGGGTCTCGTGGATGACGGCACGACCGTGCTTCTCACCACGCAGTACCTCGAGGAGGCTGACCGTCTGGCCGACAACATCGTGGTGATCAACGAAGGACGGGTCGCCGCACAGGGAACGGCGAGCGAGCTGAAGCAACGCATCGGTGAGACAATGCTGGTGGTCTCCACGTCATCGGACTCGGCCGCGTCATCGGCCATTGATGCGCTGGTGTCGGTCGCACCGACGTCCACCCAGCACGGCCACGAGATCCACGTCCCGCTCCGCGGCGGCGCGGCTGTCGTGCGTGACATCCTGAACCTCCTGCAGGAATCAGGGGTGGAGCTGGGCCGCATCGACATCCACGAACCGACACTCGACGACGTGTTCCTCAGCATCACCGGAGGTCAGTGATGGCGGCGCCCGGTGGCAACGACCAGTCGATCAGCTGGTTCCTCCGCGACACACTCGCCATGACCAAGCGGAACATCATCAAGAAGTTCCGGGTGCCGCAGATCCTGGTGTTCCTGATGATCCAGCCGGTCCTCTTCGTGTTCCTCTTCCGGTACGTCTTCGGCGGTGCCATCAGGATCCCCGGCCAGGACTACGTCGATTACCTGATGCCGGGCATCTTCGTGCAGACGGCGACATTCGGCATGATCAGCACGGCGATCGGTCTCGCCGAGGACAAGGGGAGCGGTCTCATCGAGCGCCTGAAGAGCCTGCCCATGACCCGGTCCGCCGTGTTGTCCGGCCGTGTTCTGGCCGACACGATGTTCACCATCCTCGTCACCCTCGTCATGCTCTGCATCGGGTACGCGGTCGGGTTCGACAGCCACACGAACCCGTGGATGGTGTCGCTCGGAGTCGTCATGCTCGTGTCGTTCGGTTTCGGCATGGCGTGGATCTTCGCCGTGATCGGGCTGTCCGTGGCGAACAGCGAGGCGGCCCAGGCGGCGGCGTTCCCGCTGATCGCACCTCTCGCCTTTGCCTCGAACCTGTTCGTGGACCCGGCCACGATGCCGGGCTGGCTGCAGTGGTGGGCCAGGAACCAGCCGGTCAGTGCCACCGCCAACGCGGTGCGTGCGTGCATGCTGGGCGGCCCGACACTGTCGAAGGTGCTCATTGCGCTCGCGTGGACGCTCGGCATCACCGCCGTTGTCGCGCCCGCCGCGGTGCGGCGCTACCGCCGGGTCTGAACGGCTACATTTCCCGCATGGCCGGCAAGCAGTTCAACTGCGTGATCTGCAATGCGCCGTTCCTGCGCGAGACGCGCGGGCCGGTGATCACGTGCCAGGACGAGGAGTGCAAGTACCTGAACAGCCGCGTCACGCGCATGAACGCCAACCGCAAGCAGCGCGGCCTCGGACGTGCCTGCGGCCGGTGCGGCACCGAACTCACGGGTGACAACACCACCCACTACTGCCCGCAGTGGTGCGGCGAGTTCCGGCGCACCGTCGTGCGCCGAGGACGGCCACCGGCAGGTGCATCCCCGCAACCGAAGGGACCGAAGCCGAAACGCGGGCGCCCCGTCACGAAGGTTCTCGGGATGGACGTGTCGTCGCTCCCCGAGCCGCACCGGACAATCGTGAGGATGCGCTTCGGGAACCCCGGCGAGATACCCATGACGATCGACGCGGTGGCCGCCACCTTGAACCTGATGCCACGCGACGTCGTGGACATGGAGACCGAGGCGCTCGAGGCAATGGGCAACAACGCGCGTGGCGTCGACGCCAAACGCTGGCGCTACGTCTGACGTTCCGTCAGAGACGGTCGAAGCAGTAGCCCGTCGTCGGGTTGTAACCGATCGAACGCAGGTACGTGACCAGGTGGTCGCGCTGCGCCTCAGTGTCAGGACGCAGTGGGGGAACGAGCTCCAGTTCCTCGTGCGTGACGAACCGTGCGAGGTTGGGCACCGCCGCAATCGACGTCTCCGGGCTGGTGCGCGTGATGGCGTCGAGCGTGCCGAGCCATGCGCCGATCCGCGAACGGGTTGATGCGGGGAGAACCGTCGAGAGATGACCGACGGAGTCACGCGTGGGGTCCGCCTTCGCGAGCCCGCGGTGGGTGAACTGGTCGAGCCCGCGGTGGTGCCACGCGAACACGCTGGGGTGGTGGCCGACAGTGTCCACCAGTCCGCCGATCCACCGCGCCGACAGCTTCCGCCCGCGCTTGCCCGAACCGCGCACCGGCAGGTCCTGCAGCAGCAGCATGCCCAGTTCGTCAGCGGCGTCGTAGAACGCGGGATGGGCGACGTGGCCGTGCACACGCACCATGTCGAGTCCCTGCTGCCGTGCCCGCACCACCGGTTCGGTGATCGCGTCGAGGGACGCGAGTGCAAGGTCGATACCAGGTTGGGAGAAATAGGCACCGTCCAGGAACAACGGCTCGCCGTTGACGGTGCACGTCCAGTTCTGGAACGTCGCCTCGCGCAGCCCCGTCCGCGTTGCGCGGGAGTCGCTGACCTCGCCGTCCACCAGGACCTCGATGAGCACGGAGACAAGGTTCGGCTCGCCGAGGAAGTGCGGCCACCACAGTCTCGGCCGCGCGACATCGAGGTTCCAGGAGACGTTGTTCGTGCCCTTCGACAGCGACTGGCGCCGCGAGTCGATGACCGTCCCGTCGATCGTCGTGCGGATGGTGGCGGTCAGTGCCGACCCGCAGTCGATCGTGGCACCGAACAGGACATGTGCGTTCTCCTCGCTCGCGTCGCGTGTCATGACGCGTGCGGCATGGATGTGTGCCAGGCCCGTGGTGCGGATCGTGACCGGCATCCACACGCCGGCATGCGGAGAGGCCCCGTTCACCTCGAGCACGAGGTCGTGCCTGTCGTTCAGTGCGACGAGAGCCGTGATGTCGTAGCTGTGGTGGCGGAAGTAGTCGTCCTGGTCGCCCAGGTACGCACCGTCCAGCCAGAGGTCGGCCTGTTCGTTGATGCCCGGTGCCTCGACCCACAGCCTCTGTCCGGCCAGGATGGCTGGTGAATCGAACGAGGTGCGGCACAGGACACCGGCAGATGCGTCGAGACCCTCGACGGCACGCCATTCGGCGGGCAGGTCGACCCTGGTCCAGGCAAGCCGATCGGGGGAGGTGAGTGCCGCGAGACGCGCGTCGTCACTGCCCGGGTGCACCC
This sequence comes from Actinomycetota bacterium, assembly GCA_041176025.1. Taxonomy (GTDB): domain Bacteria; phylum Actinomycetota; class Acidimicrobiia; order Acidimicrobiales; family Ilumatobacteraceae; genus UBA2093. Next base: position 4,258 of record JBEDDY010000191.1, read on the forward strand.
ACCATTCCACGGTGTCAGGCTATGGGAACATGTTCCGGAGTTTGGCAAGGAGGCTGTCGGACTGTGCGACCAGTTCCTGGCAGATGCGCAGGATCTCGTTCAGGATCTTCCACTGCAGGTTCTGCGGTGGGATGTCCACGGTGCCGAGTTTCGCCACACGGCGTGCGATCTTGCCGTGTGCGCGACGGCCGATGACGGTCTCGTCGTTGTCGTCGAGCCAGTCACGCAGGTCCTGCAGCACCGTCGAGACTGCCTGCCAGTCGAGGTGCCCCTTGCCGCCCGACAGCACGCTCTGCAGGTCGGTCACCACGTCCCGGAGCTGAGACACCACGTCGGGGGTCCATCTGTCGTACGAGATCGAGGGTGCCGAGAAGAGCTCGTCCACGACCATCGAGTA
>JBEDDY010000192.1:0-4363 GCA_041176025.1 Actinomycetota bacterium
CAGCCCCGCCGTTCACACGATGGGCGACCGCATGCGGGTGCTGTGGCGGATGCGCCAGGGCGAGAACGCACCGCGCATCATCGTGGCCGGCACGCGCGCCCTGCTGCAGAAGCTGGCGCCGGGAACGGCGGGCCTCGAACCGGTCACGGTGTCGAAGGGTGCCGTTCTCGATGTCGACGCGGTGTGCGAGCAGCTCGTGCACTTCGGGTACCGGCGCGAGAACATCGTCGAGCACCGCGGCGAGTTCGCGCGGCGCGGTGCCATCATCGACGTCTTCCCGAGCACCGATGACGAACCCGTACGCATCGACCTGTGGGGCGACGAAGTCGACAGGCTCACGCGGTTCACGGTCGCCGAGCAGCGCAGCACCGACGACATCGACATCGTCCGCATCTTCCCCGCGCGCGAGCTGCTCTACACGGATGACATGCGCGAGCGTGCGCGTGGCTTGATCTCGAGCGATCCGTGGGGCCGCGAGCAGTGGGAACGGCTCGCCGAGGGCCAGATCTTCGACGGGATGGAGAGCTGGCTGCCCTGGCTGACCACCGATGAATCCCTCATCACCGACCACATCGGCGATGACGCGCTGGTCGTTCTGGTCGAGCCGCGCCGCATGGTGGACCGCGCACGCGACCTGCTCGCCGAGGAGGACGACCTTGCCCGCGCGCTCGCATCGTCATGGGCACGCGACGGGAACGTGGAGTTCCCCAGACTCCACGTGGCACCCGAGCGATTGCTCTCGGACGCACTCCGCGCACCGACACTGAACATCGTGTCCGCACCCGACGCGCCGGGGGCAAGCCTCGTGCAGGCGTCCGGCTGGGGGCCGATCATCCACGACCCCGAACCGGTCATGAAGCGTCTCTCAGAGATGCTGAAGGACAAGTGGCGCGTTGTCGTTGCGGCAAACACCGAGGAGTCGGTAGACCGTCTCGTCTCGTTGATGGGCGACCACGGTCTCGCGTTCAACCGCGCGACGGAGTCGACCGACATTTCCGACCCCGGCGCATGGGTCGTTCACGCGCCGCTGACCAACGGCTTCACCCTGCCGGAGTCGCGCATCGCGGTGATCACGGAGACCGATCTCAGCGGGCGCCGCCGCACACGCCGGTCGCGCACGACCCGCGCACGATCGTCGGGCACGGTCTTCGAGGACCTCCAGCCCGGCGGTTACGTCGTGCACGCCCACCACGGCGTCGGCAAGTACGAGGGGATGGTGAAGCGCTCCATCGGCGGCGTCGAGCGCGACTACCTGTTGATCGCGTACAAGGGCGGCGACAAGTTGTACGTGCCCACCGAGCAACTCGGCGTCATCCGCCAGTACGTGGGCGGCGAGACACCGACGCTGAACCGCATGGGCGGCAGCGACTTCGCCCGCACGAAGTCCCGCGTGCGTTCCGCCGTCCGCGAGGTCGCCCAGGAACTGGTGGTGCTGTACCAGAAGCGCGTCAACGCGAAGGGCTTCGAGTTCCCGCCCGACACTCCGTGGCAGGGCGAGATGGAGCAGGCGTTCCCGTTCATCGAGACGCCCGACCAGCTGAAGGCGATCGCGGCGGTGAAGGAGGACATGGAGAACGGTGTACCCATGGACCGTCTCCTCTGCGGCGACGTGGGTTTCGGCAAGACCGAGGTCGCGGTGCGCGCGGCGTTCAAGGCGATCCAGTCCGGCAAGCAGGTGGCGGTGCTCGTGCCGACCACTCTCCTCGCGACGCAGCACGGCAACACCTTCGCCGACCGCTTCGCCGGCTACCCCATCAAGGTGGAGGTGCTGTCGCGTTTCCTCACGAACGGCGAGGCAAAGAAGGTCATCGCGGGGCTGAAGACCGGCGACATCGACTGCGTCATCGGCACGCACCGTCTGCTGCAGGAGTCGGTCGAGTTCAAGGACCTCGGGCTGCTCGTCGTCGACGAGGAACAGCGGTTCGGCGTGCAGCACAAGGAGGCGATGAAGCGCCTCCGCCACGACGTTGACGTGCTCACCATGTCGGCGACGCCGATCCCGAGGACACTCGAGATGAGTCTCGTCGGCATCCGCGACCTGTCACTGCTGCAGACGCCGCCTGCGGACCGCCAGCCGATCCTCACCTACGTCGGGGAAGAGAGCGAACCGGTCGCGGTCGAGGCGATCCGGCGCGAGCTTCTGCGCGAGGGCCAGGTGTTCTGGGTGCACAACCGTGTGCAGTCGATCGAGGAACGCGCGCGCGAGTTGCGCGAGCTCGTTCCGGAGGCACGCATCGCCGTCGCACACGGCCAGATGGACGAGGGCGAACTGGAGCAGGTGGTGCTCGACTTCTGGGAGGGCCACTTCGACGTGCTCGTGTGCACGACCATCATCGAGTCCGGCATCGACATGCCGACGGTGAACACGCTCGTGGTGGAACGCGCCGACCTGCTCGGTCTCGGCCAGATGCACCAGCTGCGCGGTCGCGTCGGCCGCAGCGGGTCGCGGGCGTACGCGTACCTCTTCCACCCGCGTGACAAGACGCTGACGGAGGAGGCATACGAACGCCTCCGCACCATCGGCGAGGCGACGGACCTCGGCAGCGGTTTCAAGATCGCCATGCGCGACCTGGAGATCCGCGGGGCCGGCAACCTCCTCGGCGAGGCACAGAGCGGCCACATCGCGGCGGTCGGATACGACCTGTACTGCCAGATGGTCACCGAGGCGGTCGCCGAGATGAAGGGCGAGACCACGGAGGAGCCCCGCGAGATCAAGATCGACATCCCCGTCGATGCTCACCTGCCGAACGATTACGTGCCGAGCGAGGAGCTCCGCCTCGAGGCGTACCGACGACTCGCCGACGTCACCACCACGGGGCAACTCGAGGACATCGAGAACGAATGGCGCGACAGGTTCGGCCCGCTGCCGCACCAGGCGCGGGCTCTTCTCACCGTCGGTGCACTGCGGGTCGAGTGCATCAGGTGTGGATTCGACGAGATCGTCGTTGCCGGCCGTGACATCCGCATCTCCCCCGTGGAACTGCGCGCAAGCCAGTCACGGGTGCTGAGGAGACTGTCGCCGCGTGCCGTGTGGCGCGAGCAGCAGAAGCAACTCCTGCTTCCCGTGCCGGACGGAGCGGACAAGGGGGAAGCACTTCTCTCGTTCGTGCGCGAACTGTGGGAACCCGGGGACGACAACTAGTCTCGGTGCCCGTGACGACGTCTTCCCATCGCCCCCGCCTGACCCTCGCCGCAGTCGTTCTCGCTGCCCTTCTGCTCGCTTCGTGCGGCACCTTCACGTCGTCGTCCGAGGCATTCAGCGTGGACGGCACCGGGTTCTCCCGTGAGCAAATGAACTCACTGGCATCGGACCTGGTCGGCGCGGGCCAGATCCAGGGTTCCAACGGAACGGTCGGCGCGAAGGACATGGCGAGCCTGACGTCGACGATGATCCAGTACACAGCCGGCAAGAACGTTCTGAAGACGTACGGTGCCACGATCGATGCGGCCGACATCAGCGCCGCACGAGCCGAGCTCGGCAAGTCCGAACTCGGCAGCCTCAGCGACACCACCGTGGACCTCCTCGCCGAATTCGCCGCGATGGGCAAGGCATTCGACAGCATCACCAGTCCCGCGGACATCCGGGACCGGTACGAGTCGAGCCCCATGAGCACAGGAGTGCTGTGCGTCAGTGACATCACCGTCGCCACGGAGGCCGAGGCGCGCGAGGTGCTCGACCGGCTGGCCGAAGGCGAGAAATTCGCGAAGGTCGCCGCCGACACCACCCTGAACAAGGAATTCAAGGTGACCGGCGGCAATGTCGAGGACGTGAACGGCATGTCCTGTTTCAACCTCAGTTCCATCCTCCCCAAGATCGGCCCGACCGTGCTCGGTTCGCTCGCCGGCATCGCCCCGGGCACGCCCACCGTTCCGGTGCAGGACGAGGCCGGATGGCACGTCCTTGTCCATCGCCCCTGGTCCGAGATCAGCGCGGACCACAAGGAGGCACTGAAGGACCGCACCGGCAGGCAGTTCCTCGCCGGGTACCTCGCCACCGCCGACATCCGCGTGAACTCCACGTACGGAACGTGGAACCCGGTCCTGGCGCAGGTCGAGTGACCCCTCGCGTCACCGTCGTCGGTCTCGGCCCGGGTGACCCGGGTCTCGTCACCGCAGCAACGCTCGGGATACTCCGCTCGTCCGCCCGCACCTTCCTGCGCACCGGTCGCCACCCGTCCGCGCACCTCGCCACCGGGGCGGCGACGTTCGACCACGTGTACGAGACCGAGGACTCCTTTGCCGACGTGTACTCGCACATCGCAGAGGAACTGGTTCGTGCTGCAAGGGACAACGGCGAGGTGGTGTACGCGGTGCCCGGGTCACCGTTGGTGCTCGAGAGGACCGTCGCGACGCTCCGTACCCG
>JBEDDY010000193.1:0-7116 GCA_041176025.1 Actinomycetota bacterium
ACATCGAACTCGACACCTACAGCGGTCTCTACTGCGTGGCCTGCGAGGCCTACTACGTGGAGGACGACCTCGACGGCGGGAACTGCCCCATCCACAAGAAGCCGGTCGAGCACGTGGAGGAAGAGAACTACTTCTTCCGCCTCTCGCGCTTCGAGCAGCGACTCCTCGACTGGTACTCGTCGCACCCGGGCGCGGTCGTGCCCGACCACCGTGTGAACGAGGTCATCGGTTTCATCAAGCAGGGCCTGAACGACTTCTCGGTCAGCCGTCGCACGCTCACGTGGGGCATCCCGTTGCCCTTCGACGAGTCGCATGTCGCCTACGTCTGGTTCGACGCGCTCGCCAACTACATCACCGCAATCGGTTACGGCAGCGACGACGAGAAGTTCGCCAGGTGGTGGCCCGTCAACCACCACGTCATCGGCAAGGACATCGTGCGTTTCCACAACGTGTACTGGCCCGCCATGCTGATGTCGGCCGGCATCGAACCGCCGCAGGGCTGGGCCGTCGGCGGGTGGCTGCTGGTCGGCGGCGAGAAGATGTCGAAGACCACGGGCAACGTGGTGAACCCGCTCGACCTCATCGATGAGATCGGTGTCGACGGCTTCCGCTACTACGTGCTCGCCGACACCACGTACGGCAGCGACGGTGACTTCACCTACGAGGGACTCATCGGCCGTTACAACAGTGACCTCGCGAACAACCTCGGCAACCTCGCGGCGCGCGTGGCCACCGTCGTCGGCAAGAAGTGTGACGGTCTCGGCACCCCACCTCACCCCGACAGCCCACTGGCAGAGCACGCCCGCACGGCCGTGGCAGAGACGATCGCACAGTGGGACGTCGTCCAGCCGAGCCGCGCACTAGAGGCCACGTGGGGTCTCATCCGCGCGACGAACGCGTACCTGGAGACGAACGAACCGTGGAAGGCAGAGGCCGGCGCCGCGGTCGACACCGTCATGGGCGATGCACTCGAGGCGCTGCGCATCGTGACGATCCTCTGTTTCCCCGCCATCCCCGACACGGCACGCGAGATCTGGCGCCGGATCGGAATGACGAGCGACATCGAGCAGTGCCGCATCCCCTCCGACGTCGCCTGGGGCGGGTACACCGCCGGTGCGCCGGTGGAGAAGGGCGACCCGTTGTTCCCGCGCCGCACCGTCGCATGACACCCGCACAGACCATGGGCTGGACAGACACGCACTGCCACACGCAGGAACAGATGGTCGAGACCGGTTCCGACGAGCTGCTGGAACGGGCACGTCTTGCCGGCGTGGAACGGTTCGTGGTGATCGGCACAGACGCGGTCACCAGTGCGCAGGCCATCGAGATCGCCGGCAAGCACGCCGACGTGTGGGCCACGGTCGGTCTCCATCCGCACGATGCGACGAAGGGCGTGGACACCATCGCGCACCTCGCGACATCGCCGCGCGTGGTCGGCATCGGCGAGTGCGGGCTCGACTACTACTACGAGAACTCCCCGCGTGAGGTTCAGCTGCCGGCGTTCGCGGAGCAGATCGCACTCGCGAAGGAGCACGGCCTCTCCCTCGTCATCCACACGCGCGACGCGTGGCAGGACACGTATGACGTGCTCGATGCCGAGGGAATGCCGGACAACACCATCATCCACTGCTTCAGCGGTGGGCCGGAGGAGGCGCGGCAGTGCCTCGACCGCGGTGCGTACCTCTCCTTCAGCGGCATCGTCACGTTCAAGAACGCCGCCGAACTGCGCGAGGCGGCGGCGATGTGCCCGCTCGACCGCATGCTGGTGGAGACCGATGCCCCGTTCCTGGCACCCGTCCCGCACCGGGGCCGGCCGAACGAGCCCGCGCACGTGGGCATCGTCGGCACCGCGATCGCCGACCTCCGCGGCATCGCACCCGCCGACCTCGCTTCCGTCACCTCGGCGAACGCAGTGCGCGCATTCCCCCGCATAGGGTCGTAGCCGATGCAGTTGTCCCGTGTCGACAGGAACAGGATCCGGGTGGCGGTCATCGTCACCGCGATCATCGTGCCCATCGCCTTCATGGCCGGTGGGCGACCCGCCGACTCCGTCGACACGACCGTCGCAATCGCCACCACGACCACGTACGACGTCGGCCTGAACGCCGACGCCACGCAGGACGCACCCGCCAACCTGGACGGCCCGGTCAGTGCGAAGCCCAACGGCCAGGGTCAGATCGCCTACCCGGCGAACAACGACGGGCGGATGATGCGCGGCACGGCCAGCTTCAAGCAGTTCATCATCGGCGACGGCAACGCCTGCACCTCGAACGTGATCCCGCTCGGCTCGGTGATCACCGTGCTCAACATGAACAACGGCCGCAAGGTGGAGTGCACGAACGTGAACGCCGTGTACGTGCCGCCGGGTTTCGACATCGTCCTAAACCTCAAGGTCTTCAGCTCGATCGCCGAGCTCATCGACGCCCCCCTTGCCGTCGAGCTCACCTGGTGACCGGACCGACGAAACCATGACCCTCTCCCGCGGCGACGCATCGCAGCAACTGGACGGCGCCGGTCTCCGGGCAAAGCGTGCACTCGGGCAGAACTTCGTCGTCGACCCGAACACCGTCCGGCGCATCGCACGTCTCGCCGACGTGAAGCCCGGGGACCACGTGCTCGAGATCGGTGCGGGGCTCGGTTCGCTCACGCTCGCACTCGCGGAATCAGGTGCGGACGTCACGGCAGTGGAGGTCGACGACGACCTGCTGCCGTTGCTGCGCGAGAACGTGGGGCACCTGCCGAACGTCACCGTGGTCCACGGTGACGCCATGAAGCTGGATTGGGCCGCTTTGCTCGGTGACCGCACCGACTGGGCGCTCGTCGCGAACCTCCCCTACAACGTGGCGACGCCCCTCGTCGCCGACGTGCTCGACTTCGTGCCGGCGGTGGCGCGCATGCTGGTGATGGTGCAGAAGGAGGTCGGCGAACGGTTCGCCGCCGAACCACGCAGCGAGGCGTTCGGTGCGGTCAGCGTGAAGGTCGCGTTCCACGGCACCGCGACCGTCGTCGGCATCGTGCCGCCCACCGTGTTCCTGCCGCGACCGAACGTCGACTCCGCACTCGTCTCGATCAGGCGGCACGCCGCCCCGCTCGACCCGACCGTCGACCCGAAGCTCCTGTTCCGTCTCGTGCGCGCCGGGTTCGCCAAGCGGCGGAAGATGCTGCGCGGCGCGATGGCCGGAGTCGTCACCGTGGAGCAACTCGAGACAGCGGGCATCGCGCCCACCTCGCGGGCCGAGGAACTCTCGGTGCACGACTGGTTGCGTCTCGCCCACGTCGTCACCGCAGGGTGAGACCCGTCGCGGTGCGAGAATGTCGGGCGTGACGAAGCTCCTGGCCCCCGCGAAGCTCACCCTCGCGCTGCAGGTCGCCGGGGTGCGCGAGGACGGCTACCACCTGATCGTTGCCGAGATGGCATCGCTGGACCTCTGCGACTCGATCGAGATCACCGAAACCGGGGAATCGTCGGTCACCGTCGACGGCCCGTATGCGCGCGGCGTCCCCGTCGATGACTCGAACCTCGTCGTGAAGGCGCTGCGGCTCGCCGGGCGCTCGGCACACGTGCACATCACGAAGAACGTCCCGAACGGCGGAGGGCTCGGCGGAGGCTCGTCGGATGCCGCCGCCGTCCTGCGATGGGCCGGCTACTCAGACCTGCGCGCCGCGTCACTCGTCGGTGCCGACATTCCGTTCTGCATGGTCGGCGGACGCGCCGTGGTCACGGGCATCGGCGAGGATGTCCAGCCGCTGCCGTTCGTGAGGCGCGACATCACCCTCGTCATCCCGCCACTGCACGTGTCGACACCGGCCGTCTACCGCAAGTGGGACGAGATGGGCGGGCCGAGGATCCACCCCGTGAACCATCTCACCGACGCGGCCATTGCCGTGGAACCACGCCTGGCGGAGTGGCAACAACGGATCACCGACGCCGCGGGCGAGGAACCCGTGCTGGCGGGTTCGGGTGCGACGTGGTTCCTGCACGGTCACCACCCGGGCATCGCGGCCGCACTGGCCGGAGCATCCGTCATAACGACGAACACGCGCCCCGCGTAGGGCGCGTGTGTCTCCGGAGAACGAACTCGGTGTGTGTTTACTTGCGACGCTGGTGACGCGTACGACGGAGCATCTTCTTGTGCTTCTTCTTACGCATGCGCTTGCGACGCTTCTTGATCAAGGAACCCATGGGTTACCGAACCTACCGTCCGGCAATGGAAAGACCAAAATCCGCTACCGTGAACAGGACATTCCGGGATCGTTCAATCGGCAGGACAGCTGGTTTTGGTCCAGTTAATAGGGGTTCGAGTCCTCTTCCCGGAACCACTCTTCTTCGCACCGCGGAGTCACCCACAACGCGACCCGCATGTCACTCACGGGCCGCCCCGGTGTCCATGAGAGCCCGTCTGGGGCAGCGTTCTACACTTGGGGCATGAATCCCCGTGCGATGGAGAAGGTCACCACCAAGCGCTTGTCGCTGTTCACGGGCCGGACCCACCCGTCCCTCGCCCAGGAAGTGGCTGACCACCTCGACATCACCCTCGGCGAGGTCGAGATCGCACAGTTCGCGAACGGAGAGATCAGGCCGCGCTTCGCCGACAGCATCCGCGGTGGCGACGTGTTCATCATGCAGACGCACTACGGCACCGACGCGGGCTCCATCAACGACTCGATCATGGAGCACCTCATCATGATCGACGCCGCCGCACGCGCCAGTGCGAAGCGCATCACCGCCGTCTGCCCTTTCTACGGGTACGCGCGCCAGGACCGCAAGGCCGAGGGCCGCGAGCCGATCACCGCGCGACTCGTCGCAGACCTGTTCAAGTCGGCCGGCGCCCAGCGAATGGTGTCGATCGACCTGCACAGCGGCCAGATCCAGGGCTTCTTCAACGGCCCGGTGGACCACCTCACCGCCATGCCCGTGCTCGAGACGTACGTGCGCAGGAATGCACCGAGCGACCTCGTCATCGTGTCGCCTGATGCCGGCCGCGTGAAGGTTGCGGAGCGTTTCGCCCAGCATCTTGCCGACAAGAACGCCGACGTCGCCTTCATCAACAAGCGCCGTCCGAAGGGCACCACTAACGTGGCCATCGCGAAGGAGGTCATCGGCGAGGTCGAGGGCCGCCTCTGCATCCTCACCGACGACATGATCGACACGGGCGGCACCATCGTGTCGGCGGCCGAACTGCTGCTCGAGCGCGGTGCGAAGGAAGTGTGGGCCATGGCGACGCACGGGGTGCTCTCCGGCCCGGCCGTCGATCGTCTCCAGAACAGCCCGCTCGACCGGGTCGTCCTCACGAACACCCTGCCCCTGCCCGACGACAAGAAGTTCGCCAAGGTCGAGGTTCTCTCGGTGGCCAGCATCATCGGCGACGCCCTGGCCGCGGTGTTCGACGAGACCAGCGTGTCGGAACTGTTCGACGGCGAAAACCAGTCCTGAGCCGGATTGGGCCCCGCCGGCAGCCACTTTCGGGCGCCCGGTGGAAGTCAGGGGACTCCGGTCGTAGACTCGCCAGCCGTGTCTAATACAGCAACTCTCACCGCAGTAGCTGGCCGCGCCACCGGCAGCGCCAACTCCCGTCGCCTCCGTTCCGAGGACCGCATCCCCGGTGTCCTCTACGGCCACGGCATGTCCCCCGTCTCGCTGTCCGTCGCCCGCCGCGACCTCCGCGTCGCACTCTCGGGTCCCGCCGGCACGAACACCGTGCTCGCACTGAGCGTCGACGGCAACACCTTCAACGCGGTCGTCAAGGAGATGCAGCGTCACCCCGTGAAGCGCACCGTCAGCCACGTCGACTTCATCCAGGTCAACCTGAACGAGGAAATCACCGTCCAGGTCCCCGTCCACCTCACCGGCACCGCGAAGGCCGTCGTGTCGGCCGGTGGTCTCGTCGACCCCGCAGTCGACACCATCGAGGTGCGCACCACGCCGACGAACATCCCGAACGAGGTTCTCATCGACATCTCGGACATGCAGACCGACTCGGTCATCCGCCTGTCCGACATCAAGCTCCCCTCCGGCGTCGTCGCCACCGGTGACGCCGACATGCCGGTCGTGACCGTTCTCATGTCGCGTGCCGCGATCGAGAACGCCGCTGCAGCTGCCGAAGCACCCGCAGCCCCCGCCGCAGAGTGATCCGTGCGGCCGTCGGGTCGCTCCCCCTCTTCCGGCTCCGTTTCCCCGCGGTTCCGCACGGTTAGGTTCATCCCATGATGCGACGAACACCCTCCTCCGCCGACTCGTCGCGCGTCATCATCGTCGGACTCGGCAACCCGGGAAAGCAGTACGCGAACACCCTGCACAACGTCGGCCAACTGGCCGTTGAGCTCCTTGCCTCGCGCGCCGGTGCGTCCATGAAGGCAGGTAAGGACCGCGCGCTGGTCGCCGAGTGCCGGATCGCTGACTGTCCGGTCGTGCTCGTCGTGCCCACGACGTACATGAATGACTCGGGCGCTGCGGTGTCGGCCGTGGTGCGGCGGTTCAGGCTGACCGACATGGACCGGCTCGTCATCGTCCACGACGAACTGGATCTCGAGCCCGGCTCCGTGCGCGTGAAGGTGGGCGGCGGCCTCGCCGGCCACAACGGCCTGCGCAGCATCAACCAGCACCTGAAGACCACCGAGTTCGTGCGCGTGCGCATCGGCGTGGGCAAACCGCGCACGAAGGAGCAGGGAGCCGACCATGTGCTCTCCCCCATGTCAGCGGGCGCGCGCAAGGAGATGGACGTGAACATCCAGGTCGCTGCCGACGCCGTCGAGGCGATCATCTCCAGGGGTGCCGTCGCCGCGATGACCGAGTTCAACGGCAAGTAGTCCCGCATGTCACGCGCGTTGTCCGACCTGGCGTTCCACGCCCGCAGTGAGCCCGGCATCCATGAGGTGCTCGGCCGCACCAACGGGATGCTGGCAGTGCCCGAGGTGGCGCGCCCCGCCATCCTCGCCGCACTCGCCCACGCGACGTCGCGCACACCGATCGTCGTCGCGGTCCCGACGGGCACGATCGCCCAGCAGCTTGCCGAGGACCTCGCCGCGTTCATCCACCCTGACGAGGTTGACGTGTTCCCCGCATGGGAGACGCTGCCGTTCGAGCGCGTCAGCCCCGCCGTTCACACGATGGGCGAC
>JBEDDY010000194.1:0-5176 GCA_041176025.1 Actinomycetota bacterium
GCCCGACACCGGCCTTGCCCCATGCGTAGGTGGTGAGACCGGAGCAGTCGAATGCGACACCCGGCGAGCTCATGGCGTAGCGGTACTTCACGCCCAGCTGCTTGAGCGCGGCGTTGATGGCAACCTGGCTGCGCGCCGACACCTTGGGAAGATTGCGGTACCTCGCCTGTGTGCTCGAGTACTTGTTCTTGAACCCGTTGGCCACTTTCTGTGCTTCCTCGAGTGCGGCCCTGTCGCGGCGCGCGCGTTCCTCGCGGAGGAGATCGACGAGGTCACCCTTTACGCTCGCCTGCAGTTCCTCGTAGCGCTGCACCATCGACTCGGTGGCACCCTGGCGCTTCAGGACGTTCGCGGCGACCGCCTCGGCCCTTTTCTTCTTCTGTTCCAGCACCTTGCGCTTCTTCGTGAGCTCCGTGGCGACCGCATCGAGCGAGTCGGTCGTGAGCGCACCCTGGTTCAGTGCGATGGAGGTGAGCTGCTCCCGCTGCAGGGCATCCTGCAGGCCGCCGGTGCTGGCCAGGAGGTTCCCCAGGGTGCTTCCGTGGCCGCCGTTCATGAACTGCGTGACCGCGGACAGGTAGAGGGTGCCCCGCATCTGGGACAACTGTGCCTCCGCGGCCGCGACATCGGCGGTGGCGGCCTCGATCTCGTTCGTCAGCTGGCCCTGTTCCTCGAGGGCCTGGGAGTAGTCCTCGCCCAGCGAGTCCATCTGCTCGGTCAGCTGCTCCAGCTGGTCGGCGATGGCCGCCGCCTGGCGACGCTTGTCGTCGATGGAGTCCGCACTGGCCGGGTGGGCCGCCGGACCGATGGCCGAGACCGCGAGCACCGAGGCGATGAGCATCAGGCGCACACGGCGGCGCTTCGGGCGTCGGGTCTGTTCCATGACCCGAACGAGGGTAGTTCCCGATGCCCGACGATGGTCGGCGAGGCCGTGTTTCACACGCGTTCCCACCGATTCCCGCTGGTTTCGGCACGTTTACGGGGTGATTATTCCCATTCGATGGTGCCGGGGGGCTTCGACGTGATGTCGTACACCACCCGGTTCACGCCCGGGACCTCGTTCGTGATGCGGTTCGACATCTTCTCGAGCAGGTCGTACGGAAGGCGCACCCAGTCGGCTGTCATCGCGTCGTCGCTGTTGACGGCACGGATGATGATGGGGTGGCCGTAGGTGCGTTCGTCACCCATGACACCGACGGAGCGGATGTCGGCAAGAACGGCGAAGGCCTGCCAGATGTCCCGCTCGAGCCCGGCATCCCGGATCTCGTGGCGGACGATCTCGTCGGCGTGCTGGAGGATGGTGACCCGCTCGGGAGTGACCTCGCCGATGATGCGCACACCGAGGCCCGGCCCGGGGAAGGGCTGTCGCCACACGATGTCGTCGCTGAGCCCCAGCTCGGTGCCGACCTTGCGCACCTCGTCCTTGAACAGGTCACGCAGCGGTTCGCACAACTCGAGAGTCATGTCGTCGGGGAGGCCCCCGACGTTGTGGTGGCTCTTGATGACCGACGCGGTGCCGTCCGCACCGCCGCTCTCCACGATGTCGGGGTACAGGGTCCCCTGCACCAGGAACTTCGCGTCGGTGATGCCGCCGGTGTGCTCCTCGAAGATGCGCACGAACAACTCGCCGATCGCCTTGCGCTTCGCCTCGGGTTCCGTGACGCCCCGCAGTTTCTCGAAGAACCGGTCGCCGGCATCGACGTGGATCAACTCGATGCCCATGCTGCGGCGGAACGTCTCCACGACCTGTTCGCTCTCGCCGCGCCTCATGAGACCGGTGTCGACGTACACGCACGTCAGTTGGGCACCGACCGCGCGGTGGACGAGCGCTGCGGCGACCGACGAATCGACCCCGCCGCTGAGTCCGCATATGACACGTTCGGTGCCGACCTGCTTCCTGACGGCCGCGATCTGGTCCTCGACGACGGAGGCCATGGTCCAGTCACCCGAACAACCCGCGACATCGAAGAGGAAGTTGCGCAGCAGCTGCTGGCCACCCACCGAATGGACGACTTCCGGGTGGTACTGGACACCGTAGACAGCCCGTCCGTGGTTCTCGATCACGGCGTTCGGTGCATCCGGCGTGGTGGCCGTGACCACGAAACCCTCGGGCACGACGCTGACGAAATCGAAGTGGCTCATCCAGACGTCGTGCTCGCGCGCGGTGTCAGCCGGGTACAGGCGGGACGGCTGGTCGGTGTGCGTGAGAGTAGACCGCCCGTACTCCCCGCGACCCCCGCGGTCGACCGTGCCACCGAGCTGCTGGGCAACCAGCTGGCACCCGTAGCAGATGCCGAGAATCGGCACGCCCAGTTCGTACACGGCGGGATCGAGCACCGGGGCACCCTCCACATGGACGCTCTTCGGCCCGCCGGAGAGGATGATCGCCTTCGGGTTCTTTGCTCTCACCTCGTCGGCGGTGATGCGGTGCGGGACGATTTCGGAGTACACGTTCGCCTCGCGGACACGACGCGCGATGAGCTGTGCGTACTGGGCACCGAAATCCACCACGAGAACGGTGTCATGGAGGGAATTGGTGCTCATGATTTGTCCCACCCTAGTGGGCGTGTGACGATGGAGCCGTGGCCCGTTTCCGCACATCCGTCGCAGTCGCCTTGCTTCTTGTCATCTCTCCCGCGGCGGCCCGCACGGCCGCTGCGGCACCCGACGCAACGGGAGCACACCGATCAATCGCCGCCACCGACACAACCGTTCCCGTTGACGATGTGACGGATTCGACGGCGGTGTGGAGGCTGGAGAACGACCCGTCGGAGTGCATCAACTCGAACCCCAGGCCGAACTGCGGGTACAAGCCCACGGATGCCGGGGAACGCGGGGGCGCGCTGCAGATCACGGTGTTCTTCGTGATGATGGGTGCGATCGCAGTGATCGGAACGGTCATCGTCCGCAACATCGTCAAACGTGACCGTGCGATCGCTGCCGAACTCGCACGCAACGAGTCCGCGCCCGACCACTGAGGCCGGCACTACCGTTGCCCGGGTGGGCGTTCTGTACATCCTCGTCAGTGGCGCCTGCTTCGGGCTTCTCCCCTGGTTCGCCCGGGTCGCTTATTCCCACGGTGCGGACCCGTTCGGGATGCTTGCGGCACGCTTCACGATGGCGGGCATCATCCTGTGCGTCGTGCGCACAACGAGGATGCGCCGCTCCCCCTGGCCGTCACGGCCGGTCCTCACGAGGCTGTTCCTGCTCGGGGCAGTGGGGTACGCACCCCAGGCCACGTTCTTCTTCAACGGCGTCAAGCGCATCGACACGAGCCTCGCGACCGTGATCTTCTACACGTACCCGGTGCTGGTGGTTCTCGCCAGTTGGCTCGTCTTCAGGCACCGGCCGTCACGCACGACATCGATGTGTCTCGCCGTCGCCGTGGTCGGGGCCGTCCTGACGGCGGGTCAGGTGGGTGCGGGAAGCGTCACCGGCGTGGTGTTCATGTTCGCCGCCGCGTGCTGGTACACGGGCTACATCCTGGCGAGCAGCAGGGTCGTGCAGAAAGTGGATTCGCTCACGTCCATCACCGTCGTCATGTTCGGTGCCGCCGCCGCACACCTGCTGATCCTTGCCGTCACCGACTCCCACCTGCCGGCCGACGGCAGGGGTTGGTGGGCAGCGCTCGGTGCGGCGTTCTTCTCGACCGTCATCGCGATGGGATTCTTCTTTGCCGGGGTGAGGATCGTCGGACCGGGCGAGGCCGCCGTCCTCAGCACCATCGAACCGGTCGTGTCCATCATCGTCGGGGTGACCGCACTCCACGAATCACTCGGCATCGTGCGCATCGGGGGCGCCGCGATGGTGCTCGTGAGTGTCGCGGTTCTCGCCCGCTCCTCCGGTTCTGCCGGTGCCGACGCAGGTCAGCGGTACTCGGAGAGGTAGTTCTCCACCGCGGCGAGCATGTCGCCGTAGGCGTGCTCGGCCATCTCGGTGCGAGCCGATTCCCACCAGGTCACGCGCATCGCGAGAACGGTGAGGAACGCGAGGATCGCCGCGTCGGTGAGAGCCACGTGGCTCAGTTTCCACGGCTCGGAGAAGCTGTCACCGGGGTTCGTCTGCCAGAACCACAGGAAGTTTGCGCTCGGCTGCTGGTTCTGCAGGAAGAGGGCGAACGGCCCGATGACCTGCGACAGCGACAGCCATGTCAGGAGGATCGGCAGGAACAACGCACCGGCGCGCACGACGAGCAGGAGCCGCGGGCCCTGTGTGCGGAACGGGATCATCTGGTCGACGTTCGTGCGGGCCCACTTCTGCTGGTTGCGGCCGGCCACGAGGTCGTCGATGAACAACTGCGTGGACGGGTTGATGCGCCCGCCCTGGCGGGAGACCTTCACCCAGTTGTCGACCGCCTCGACGGCGGCGGCATGAGATCCTGACGTGCTCATTTCTTCCTCTTCATCACTTTGTGCAGTCTTCGCTGAGCTTCTGACCACTGAACAACAAATACGTCACCATCAGGTACGAACCGGCCCCACCGACGTTCGTCTGCTGGCCGTTCACGGATGCAGACCGTGCACCCGCCGTGCGCATCTCGACTTCTGCGAGCAAGGGGGACGACTTGCGCAACTGCGGCAGAATCGACTTCGCCCTGCCGTCGCCGTCACCGGGTGATTCGTTCCCGTTGAATCCGCCCATCACGATGACCAGTCCGGGCTTTGCCTGGTCCGAGGTCCACCCGCGCTTCTGCAGTTCCTCGGTGATCGCGATCTCGATCTGCGGACCGGCCTTCGAGACGTTCCCGGGCACACGCACGGGGAACTCGACGCAGCTCAGCTGGAAGGTCGCCGGCGCCGTGGTCTGCGAGGCAGAACCCTGCGGTGCGGACGCCGTGATGACGGCCGAACCGAGACCGACGACCATCAGAGCGAGGAACAGGTCGGCGTAGATCCAGCCAGCACCGTCCTCCTGTTGGGCACGCTTCCCGAAGCCGAATCTCCTAGACATTGGCACGCTTGCGTCGGCGGACGGTCGTCGGAATCACGAGGGCGAGGATAATCGCCAGGGCCAATGCGGACGCAATCAACATCCGGTTGATGCCGGATTCCTTCTCGAAGGCACCGATGCGCAGACCGAGACCGATGACGGAGTCACCGCCGGACTTCGTGCGACCCGCGAGAACAACGCGGTGATTGCCCGAATCGATGCCCTTCGGCAACGAGAAGGTTCCCGA
>JBEDDY010000195.1:0-3851 GCA_041176025.1 Actinomycetota bacterium
GACGCCGCGATTGCAGCCGGCGAGGAGACGTTCGGGTGCGTCATCGACGGACACCCGTACAGCCAGGGCACGTTCGTGTACCAGCGCAAGTGCCTGCAGTGGATCCGCGAGCAGTACTCGACGCTCGGCGCGACCGACAGGTCCGTCGTCGACGGGCTACTGCGCGGCACCGGTTGCGAGATCCTCTTCACGTGACCGCAACGGACGCAGTACGCACCTCCCCCGTGCGTCGCGAAAGGACATCCGTGCCTGTCCCTTGACGCGTCATCTCCGTACGGTGCTCATCTCACATCGAATGAGTCCCGGCAGGAGTGCACCGTGAAGACACTGGAACCCACCCGAACGTCAGAGTTCCTCACCAGGTCGGTCCATCCCGCACAGAAACAACTGTCCGTCGGGATCCTCAGCACGTACCCCCCGACCGCTTGCGGACTCGCGACGTTCTCGGCCGCCCTCGTCTCCGGACTCGCCAGGTCGGGCGTGACGGACATCGGTGTGGTCAGCGTCGGCGATTCCGACCACCTGACCGATGTCCCGCTCGTGGTCGGCCAATTGATGCCGCACGATGCCCTTTCCGTCTCGCGTGTCTCCCAGATCCTCAACAGGTACGACATCGTGATCATCCAGCACGAATACGGCATCTACGGCGGCAGCGACGGTGACGAGGTCCTCGAGGTGATGAGGAGACTCCGTGTGCCGACCATCGTGACGCTGCACACCGTTCCGTTGCAACCGACCGCACACCAGAAGCGCATCCTCGAGGCGGTGGTCAACGAATCGTCGGCTTCCGTCACCATGACGTCGATTGCACGGCAGCGCCTGTTGTCGGTCTACGACGTCCAACCGTCGAGAGTGGTCACCATTCCCCATGGAGCGACCATTCCCGCACCGGTGGCCCCCACGAACGAACCAACCCCTCTGGTTCTGACGTGGGGGCTGCTCGGGCCGGGCAAGGGCATCGAGTGGGTCATCGCTGCCCTTGCCCTGCTCAAGCACGACGTGCCGCCCGTGAAGTATGTGGTGGCGGGACAGACTCACCCGAAGGTGCGCGCGCAGTTCGGTGAGTCGTACCGGCGCATGCTGCAGGACAAGGTGGCTGAACACGGCCTGGAGGACTGGGTCACCTTCGACTCCCAGTACCGGTCACTCGGGTCGCTGCTGCGTCTCGTCGCGCAGTCGACCTGCGTCGTCCTGCCGTACGAGTCTGTCGACCAGATCACGTCCGGTGTTCTCGTGGACGCCATCGCAGCCGGCAGGCCGGTCGTGGCCACCGCGTTCCCGCACGCAGTGGAACTGCTGTCCGGCGGGGCGGGCATCCTCGTCCCGCCCCGGAACCCCGACGCCCTCAGCAAGGCACTCCGCAAGGTGGTCACCGACCCCGTCGCTGCGCGCACGATGGCCGACAGGGCGGCCGACCTCGCACCGATGCACAACTGGACCACCGTCGCCACGTCGTACAAGAAGCTCGGGGCGTCACTCATCCCCCGCTCTGCCTCCACGCTGGAGGCCTGGGCATGACCATCCCCATCGCGTCGCGACCCATCACGATGCGTCACCTCATCACGATGACGGACGACCGCGGGATCTTCGAGCACGCGAAGTTCGCCCAGCCGCGCTACAGCCACGGCTACTGCACCGATGACAACGCACGGTTGCTCGTGGTGGCGTCGAGGGACCGTGGTCGTTCGTTCTCGTCGCGAAGCATGGCCCACATCGCGATGCGCTTCCTTCTCGATGCACAGAGCGACGACGGCGGCATCCGCAACCGGATGAGCATCGAACGCATCTGGATGGACGAGCCGTGCAACCACGACTGCTGGGGGCGTGCCCTCTGGGGCTTCGGCACCGCCGTGTCCCACAACCACGACAACGTGCTGACCCAGCAGGGTCTCAACGGCTTCGAGCGGAGTGCACGTCTGCGTTCCACCTCCATGCGCACGATGGCATTCGCCGCTCTCGGTGCCGCGGAGATACTGGTCAAGGACCCGGCCAACCCCACGGCCACGTCCCTGTTGCATGACGCCGCGGACGTGCTCGCGTCCGCACCCGAGGTCACCTCGTGGCTGTGGCCCGAGTCGCGGCTCACCTATGCCAACGCAGTGATCCCCGAGGCCCTGATGGCCATCGGTCACGCAATCTCCGAGCCGCAGTTGGAGCACTACGGGCTCGACCTGCTCTCGTGGCTCGTGACCCACGAGAGCCACGAGGACCATTTCTCTGTCACCCCGACAAGTGGACGCGGCCCACTGGACACGAAACCCGCGTTCGACCAGCAACCGATCGAGATCGCGGCGATTGCCGATGCAGTGGTGCGTGCATGGCGCCTGACGGGCGACACCAAGTGGCGGGTCGCGCTCGACCGGGCGATCCACTGGTTCCTCGGGCACAACGACACCGGCGCGATCATGATCGACCCGATGACCGACGGTTGCTACGACGGCCTCCAGGAAACGGGCGTCAACTACAACGAGGGTGCGGAATCGACACTCGCGATGATCTCCACGATGCAGTACGTGTCCATGAACGGCACGTCCTTCGCATGACGCATGCACCACTGGAACTGGGCCCACCGAGCCTTGCTCGCCGCCAGGAGTTGAGACTTCAACCCGACCCGTCACGCATCACGGTGAAACTGTTCGTCGCCGGCCAGGAGGACTTCGGGCCTACCCAGAGCAGGACGAGCGCCGTCATACGCAGGGTCATGGCACTCAGCGAGGGCGAGGTGAAGGCGTCCCTCGCGGCGGTCGACCGTGACTTCGCCGAACGACACACCGATTTCGACCAGTGGCTCGACATCAACGCGCACCGCGCACTCCACAGGGTCGACCCGAAGGTCCCGTTGTCCGAGGACCGGTGGCGCCTGATCGGTGCATGTTTCACCCACGAGTTCGCCGTTGAGGGCGCCGCACTGTGCAACCCGTCGGCCGTCATCCACCCCGACCAGAACGGCCTGCCCGAGGGAACCGCGCGTTTCGTGATGAGCGTGCGGTGCATCGGGGAAGGCCACAGGTCATCCGTCGGGTTCCGAACGGGCACCATCGACGCTTTCGGCGACGTCAACATCGACACACCCCTGCAGTGCCTCTCGACGGGAGCCGTGAGCGAGGCGATTCTCGCGAAAGCGGGCTTCCGGGGTCTGCTGCAGGAACAGTTCAACTTCGGCGAGAACGCACGCGCCGTTCTGTCGAACCTGCGGGACAGCTTCACGCCCTCCGACCTGGAGGAACAGCTCAACGTGCTGCTGCACGACCGCGACACGTTCCGCAACGTGGAGGAGACGATGCACCACTTCCGCGACCTGGCCGAGCGCTTCTACCTCGTCACGTTCCCGGCAGGCACGAACCAGTCCGAACGGTTGCTGTGGCCGCACGCCGAGGCAGAGTCGCGCGGCATGGAGGACATGCGGTTGACAGCATTCGCGGAGTCCGACGGTTCCCGCACGTACTTCGGCACGTACACGGCCTTCGACGGCATCAACATCGCACAGCAGGGCGTGCAGACGGATGACTTCTCGCGTTTCCGGGCCTTCCCCATCTCCGGTCCCGCGGCGAACGGCAAGGGGCTCGCACTCTTCCCCCAGCGCATCGGCAACATGTACGCCGCGCTCGTCCGGCCGGACTTCGAGTCGAACCACATCGCCTTCAGCCCGACGGTCGAGTACTGGGAGTCCTCGGACATGCTCCAGGTGCCGGCACGTCCCTGGGAGGTGATCCAACTGGGCAACTGCGGGGCCCCGATCGCCACCGAAGCCGGCTGGCTGGTCATCACGCATGCCGTCGGGCCGTTCCGCACCTATTACCTCAGCGCGATGCTGCTCGACAGGGACGACCCGCAACGCGTCATCGGAACGC
>JBEDDY010000196.1:0-4302 GCA_041176025.1 Actinomycetota bacterium
CGGCCGTCGGCGATCCGTGTTCCACACCCAGCCCCACCTGCATCAACGGCCGTGAGGTCCCGCCACCCTCCAACAACCCCGTCAACAACGGTGTTGTCAACCAGCCGTCCAACAACGCGGCGACGGCATCGGCTGATGACCTGAACGGCGGCGACAAGGACGACGACGGCATCCCGAACGCGTTCGACGTGAACGACGACGGCGACGCCGCCGTCGACTCGGCCGACTCGAGCACCCCTGCACCGCAGGTCGGCGTGGAGAACGCCACGTGCGGCCAGGTCAGTTTCAGGATCTTCACCAACTACAAGGCCACGCAGGCCGGTTTTGCGGGCACCATCAACGCCTACGGACCGGGTGCATTCAAGGCGACCCGCGACAACATCGCGTCCACCATCACGAAGACCATGTCGATGGTGTTCCAGCCCATCACCAGCGTGTGCGGCTCGAACGTGACGGCGTCGTACCTGAAGGGCAACGGTGCACCGTACGCCCCCACCGACTTCGTGAAGCTCGGGGGCACCTGCATCACCGGCGACTTCCAGTGGCAGATCGGTGCGGGCAAGATGTGCGGCGATCCCGCGACGTCCTACTCGTTCGGACCCGGGTACACGTTCACCGGGTCCGACCTTCCGTCTGGCCAGGACACCTTCACCATGAAGGTGGAGACCGCGGACGGCAACTCCTACCAGTTCACCAGCAGCCCCGGCTTCGTCTTCGTGACCCACCCGATGTTCACGGCATTCAGCACGGACGGTGTGAACTACACGAACATCGACTACACGAACACCATGATGAGCCCCGACGGCGTGCGTCTCGCCGCCGACCCCATCATCAGCGTGACGCAGTCCCAGACACTGTGGCTGAAGGTGTACCGCCCGCAGCGACTTGCGATCGACGGTGAGACCGGGGAGTTCTACGACCTCGGCGGTTTCAAGTGGCAGCCCGACATCCCGAACGGCAACCCGTCGCCGGGTTCGTGTGACGCACTGTCCACGACCGACACGTTGATGACAACGGACACCCCGATCGACGAGGCAGCGAAGCCCCAGTTCATTCTCCAGTGGTCCATCGGCTCGAAGTGCTACGGCGTCCCCCCGCGCAATGCAGGGTGGCAGCCCGGCGGCGGCGACTTCGACATCAAGGTGGAGCCCACCGGTCCGGGAGGAAACTCCGCCCAGAAGGTGCGCATCACGCTCGCGTGATCACTTCGAGCTGATCTTCTTCTGCATCGCGCCGATCATGTCGGCGAACCACGGCTGCTTCGTGCTCCACAACTGCGGCTCCAGCTCGCGCTTCACGGCGTCGGGATGGTTGTCGACGTCGTGCATGTCCTTGATGGTCTGCTTGGTGACTTCCACCAGTGCGCGCGGGCGGGACGCCGCACGGGCGGCCATCTCCTGCGACGCGGCCAGCAACTGGTCATCGGCGACGCACTTGTAGGCCAGGCCCACCCGGGCGGCCTCCTCGCCGTCGAGCACCTCACCGAAGATGACCGCGGCCATCGTGGCCTGGGGCCCGGCGATGCGGCGGAACATCCACGTGTGGCCACCGCCGGGGTGGATGCCGATCTGCAGGAAGCGTGTGTCGAACTTCGCGCGCTTTGCCGCGATGCGCACGTCGCACCCGAGGGCAAGGTTCATGCCGGCCCCGACCGCCGCGCCGTTCACCGCCGCGATGGTGGGCAACGGGCTGCGTGCGATCCGCAGGAACCCCTCGTAGATGGTGCCGAGGCTGTCACCCGACGCGGTCTGCAGGTTGCCGAGGTTCGCACCGGCGCAGAACGCGGGGGCGGCACCGGTGACGACGAGCGCACCGATCTTCTCGTTTCCCTCGATCTCGTCCATGGCGGCCGTGATCTCGGAGACCATGGGGGCAGTCAGCGTGTTGCGCTCATCGGGGTTGTTCAGGGTGAGTGTGGCCACACCGTCGGTGACCGAGACAAGTACGAGGCTCATGGGCGAAGAGTCTCGCACACAGGCTTCGTGTCCCCCGCGGTCGGTGCCCTACCGTTGCCGCATGGCAGAAGAAGTCGTCCTGTACGAGGTGAGCGAGGGAATCGCCACCGTCACCCTCAACCGGCCGGAGAAGCGCAATGCACTGAACTCAGACGTGCTGCGCCTGCTCCCGCAGTTGCTGGCACGTGCGGACAAGGACGATGCCGTCGACGTCGTCATCCTCACCGGCGCGGATCCCGCGTTCTCCGCGGGTCTCGACCTGAAGCAACTGGGTGACACGGGGGACAACCTGCGCGGCACCGGTGCCGACGGCGCCCCGAATGCAACCGGTGTGCGCGGGCCGTTCCCCACCATGACGAAGCCCCTCATCGGCGCGATCAACGGAGTCGCCATCACGGGAGGCTTCGAGCTCGCCCTGAACTGCGATTTCCTCGTCGCGTCCGAACACGCGAAGTTCGGCGACACGCACTCGCGCGTCGGCGTCATGCCCGGGTGGGGCCTGACCGTGCTGTTGCCACAGGCGATCGGCGTGCGCCGCGCGAAGGAGATGAGCCTGACGGGCAACTTCATGGGGGCCGAGGAGGCCCTCGCGTTCGGGCTCGTCAATCACGTGGTGCCCCACGCCGACCTCATCCCGTTCACCCGCCAGATTGCGAGGGACATCGCGGGCAACGAGGCCGACGGGGTCCGGCGCATGCTGCAGACCTACAAGGAGTACGCGGCGGAGACGGAGGCCTGGGAGAACGAGGCGACGGTCGGCGCGCAGTGGCGCCGCCAGAACTTCGCCACGGAGAAGGTGGCGGAGCGCCGCGCAAAGATTATGGAGCGTGGCCGCACGCAGTGATGCTGCGTCGTGGCGGACGGCTCGTTACTTCGAGATCTCCGAGACGGCACTCACGGTGATGCCACCGCGGGGCTGCTGCACCAGTTCCACACGCACGCTGTGCGGCCTGGCGGTTGCCATGACTTCCCCGGCGATCTCGGCGGCGAGCGCCTCCGCGAACACCGCACGGTCGCGGAAGCCCCACAGGTAGAGCTTCAGGCTCTTCGACTCGATGCAGAACCTGTCGGGCACGTACTCGATGGTCAGGCTGGAGATGTCAGGCTGGTTCGTGACCGGGCACATCGACATCAACTCGTCGGTCTCGAACGCCACCTCGGTGACGTTCTCCGGTGCGGGGAACACCTCGACATGCTCGATGGCGTGCTGGACCGTCCTGCCGAGAACCGTGAGACCTGATGTGTCGCTCATGACGCCAAGGCTACGGGCAGTTCCGCACCGCTAGCGCAGGTCGGCGGGCAGGAGATCCACCAACGGGACCAACGGCCGCGGTCCGACGTGCGATATCACCTCGGCTGCCGCGACCGCACCGATGCGCGCGCACGTCGTCATGTCCCTGCCCTGCGTGAGACCACGCAGGAAACCGGCGGCGAACAGGTCCCCCGCACCGGTGGTGTCCACCACGGTCACGCCGGGGACGGCAGGAACGGAGTGCACGTCGTCACGCGTGACGATGACACTCCCCTTCTCGCTGCGCGTGACGGCGGCGATGTGGCAGTCGCGGCGGAGCAACTCCACCGCGTCATCGAAGTCGTCGCACTCGTAGAGCGACTTCAGTTCGTCCTCGTTCGCGAACAGCAGGTCGATGTCGTCACGCACGAGCGCGCGGAAGTCGGCACGGTGGCGGTCGACGCAGAACGAGTCGCTCAGCGTGAGTGCGACGACACGACCCTTCGCGTGCGCCCGGGCAGCGGCCTCGCGGAACGCGGCCTTCGCCTCGTCGCGGTCGAACAGGTATCCCTCGAGGTACATGATGGCGGCCGACTCGATGAGATCGTCATCGACGTCGGAGAGCGACAGGTGCGTGCTGACGCCGAGGTACGTGTTCATCGTGCGCTGTGCATCGGGTGTGACCACCACGATGGAGCGCGCCGTGGGGATGTCGAGATCGCCGGTGCCGCTGTGGAAGTCGACCCCGATGTCCGACATCCCCCGTGTGAAGATTTTTCCGAAAGCATCGTCGGACACCTTGCCGATGTAGGCGACCTCGCCACCGAGGCTCGCGATTCCCGCGATCGTGTTTGCAGCTGAACCGCCGCTCGTCTCGATGCGGTCGGGCAGTGCGGACGTGAGTTCCAGCGCACGGTCCGTCTCGATCAGTGCCATCGAACCCTTCACCATGCCCTTGTCGACCAGGAACGAGTCGTCCACCATGGCGATCACGTCGACGATGGCATTGCCGATGGCCACCACGTCGTAGCGGATTCCCTCCTTGTTGGTGAGGGCGGGTACGTGGGCGGTGAAGGGATGACTGCGGGGCACGGGTTCCCACGGTAGTGCTCCACC
>JBEDDY010000197.1:0-9737 GCA_041176025.1 Actinomycetota bacterium
GCCGCGAGGTCGTGCACCGTGACAACATGCTGCTCGCCGTCGGCGGACCGGTTGTCGTCGAGGCCGGGGAGAGGGTCAGCACCGAGGTCGTGCGCTACCGCACCGTCGGCGACATGAGCTGCACCGGTGCCGTGTCGTCGACGGCCGTCACGTACCAGCAGATCATCGACGAGGTCGCAGCAGCCCGCATCACCGAGCGTGGTGCCACGCGTGCCGATGACCAGTTCAGCGAGTCCGCCATGGAGGACCGCAAGCGTGAGGGGTACTTCTGATGGTCGCCACGCTGAACAACACACAGGTCCGCATCGCCACGATCGGGTCGGTGGACGACGGCAAGAGCACGCTCATCGGCCGTCTCCTCCATGACTCCAAGGGGATCTTCGAGGACCAGTTGAGCGCGCTCAGCAGGGCCAGCAAGAAGTACGGCGACGGTTCGTTCAACCTCGCACTCCTGACCGACGGTCTGCGCGCCGAGCGCGAGCAGGGGATCACGATCGACGTCGCATACCGGTACTTCGCCACCCCACGGCGCTCGTTCGTGCTGGCGGACACCCCGGGCCATGCCCAGTTCACGCGCAACATGGTGACCGGAGCGTCCGTCAGTGACATCGCAATCGTCCTCGTCGACGCCCGCCACGGTGTCGTCGAGCAGACTCGCCGCCACGTGTCGATCGCGGCCCTCCTCAACGTGTCCCATCTTGTGCTGGCCGTGAACAAGATGGACCTTGTCGACTGGAACGAGGACGCATTCGACGCCATCGTCGCTGACGTGGCGGGAGTGCTGGGGACACTCGGGTCCCGGGTCGCCGTGCACCCGATCCCGATCAGTGCGGTGAACGGCGACAACGTCGTCGACCCCAGCCCCAACATGGCGTGGTACGGGGGGCCTTCCGTGCTCGACCTGCTGGAGACACTCGACGTCACCCCGGCAGCGGGCGTCGATGCCATCCTGCCGGTGCAGTGGACGAACCGCGTCTACGGCGGGAGCGACTACCGCGCCTATGCCGGCCAGTTGCAGGGCGGGGTGCTGCGCGTCGGGGATGCCGTGACCGTGCAACCGAAGGGGATCACCTCGACCGTCTCGAGCATCACGGTGGCGGGCGACTTCGCCGACGTTGCGGTGCCCGGTGATGCGATTGCAGTCGAGCTCGCCGACCAGATCGATGTCGGCCGGGGGGACATCATCGTCGCGGTGGGGGAATGCCAACCGCGTGTGACGACGGAGATCACCGCAGACGTGTGCTGGCTGGGCGAGACCGACCTGCGCGTGGGGGACCGTCTGGTGCTGCGTCACCTCTCGCGCGAGGTGACGGGCTCCGTCACGGCCGTGGAGGGCCGGCTCGACCTGGAGACCCTGAAGAACAGTGCGGCAGACACCCTGGTCCTGAATGACATCGCACGCATCAGGTTGTCGCTCGCGGCACCGGTCGTTGCCGACCTGTACGAGACGAACCGCACTGCCGGAAGCGTGGTCGCGATCGACCCGGTGTCGAACGCAACGGTCGGCGCATTGATGATCAGGGGAATTCAGTGAGCCTCCACACGCACTCCGGTGGAGCGGACTTCGTCGAACGGGGCGAGGCGGTGCATCGGCACCACGACCACGCGGGGAGCATCTGGCGTGCGGTGGTTGCCTGGTTCCGCGTCACCCGGGCGCGCCGGAGGTCGCCCAGGCCGTAGCAGGTCTGATTAGATGAGGTCGT
Source organism: Actinomycetota bacterium (assembly GCA_041176025.1). Lineage (GTDB taxonomy): Bacteria > Actinomycetota > Acidimicrobiia > Acidimicrobiales > Ilumatobacteraceae > UBA2093. Next base: position 1,704 of record JBEDDY010000197.1, read on the forward strand.
GGCCGCACGACCGTGGAGAAACGCCGATGTCGTCGGTGACGATTCGTGGCACCACACGCTGACGGTCGAGGAGCGCAACGAGATTGTCGTCGTCACCCGGCGTGTCATGGCGGACACGACTCATGGTGCAACTGGTGACTCCCTGACGCGCGAATCCTTCCCGCTTCCGTTGCTCGCACCGCGCATCGCCGAATGGAATGCGGCACTGTCCGAGGGCCCCGGGTTCCTGTTGGTCCACGGTTTCCCGGTGGAACTTCTCGACGGAGCGGGCATCGAGGTTGCCTACATGGGTCTCGGGAGTCATCTCGGCACCAGGGTCGGCCAGAACCGGCACGGTGACCTCATCACGCACATCCGTGACGACAGAGTCCCGCAGACCGGCGAGATCAAGCGTCTGTACCGAACGCGGGACCGTCAGGACTTCCACACGGACGCGGCCGACATCATCGGACTGCTGTGCCTCCACACCGCGCGTGCGGGAGGAGAGAGCAAGATCGTCAGTTCACGGGCCGTGTACGACGAGATGATGCGTGTGCGCCCCGACCTGGTCGACGAACTGCGCACGACGCTGTACTGGGACCGTCAGGATGACCACGCGCCGGGGGAACAGCCATGGTTCGCCCTGCCCCCGGTGTTCGACTTGAACGGCGAGCCGCGCGTCTTCTATGTCGGGTGGTACATCCGCAACGCCCAACGGCACGCGGACGTCCCGCGGCTCACCGCCCGACAGCTCGAGGCGATGGAGTTGCTCGAGTCCATCGCGAACGATCCCGCGTTCCACCTGCAGATGGATTTCGTTCCGGGTGACATCCAGTTCCTGAACAACGGCGCGATCCTCCACGCACGCGAGGCGTACGAGGACCACGAGAACCCCGACAAACGACGTCACCTGCTGCGTCTCTGGCTGGCCGCGCACTCGTTCGTGAGCGTCGACGACGGTCTGCGAACCGGCATCGGCCAGAATCGTTGACATGTTGATCGTGACCGCGGTGTTCTCGCTCGTCGATGGTGCCTCCGAGGAGGAGTTCCTCGAAGCTGACGCCCGTTTCCAGGAGGATTTCGCCTACCAGCTGAAGGGACACCTGCGGCGCACGACCGCGCGCGGGGAGAACGGCACGTGGCTCGTGATGTCGTTGTTCGACTCCGCAGAGTCGTTCGCCGCGGCGGCGAACGCCACCGTTGGTCTTGACGCGGTGGAGAACCTGCACAGGTTCATCGACTTCTCGACCCACCGCGTGGAGACATTCACCACCCTCTAGCTACTGCTGGACGATCCCCACCGTGTTGCCCTCGGGGTCGGTGATCGTGGCGATCATCGCCCCGCCGGGAATCTGAAACGGTGGCGAGACCACGGCCCCGCCGAGAGACACTGCCTTCTCCAGGCTCTCCTCGATGTGGCGCACCTGCACATACACCGTGACGTGCGGGTTCCTGCCCGCGTTGATGTGTCCGCCGATGCCGTTCTCCGGGCCACCGACCCCCGCCGGGATCACCTTGATGGGCCCCTCGCCGATGGCCCAGTTGAACATCTCGGCGTAGAACCCCCGTTGCCTCTCGGCGTCGAGCGCCTCTATGGAGAAGTACACGACGGGCCTCGCCCAGTCGGCCGAGCTCACTGCGCCACCGCGACGTTGATCATCCACCGGATCCCGAAACGGTCGAGGCAAGTGCCCCAGTACGCACCCCATGGCATGTCCGCCAGGCCACCGCTGTTCTCGGTGGAGCCGATGGAGAGCTGCGCATAGATCCGGTCGGCGTCTTCCCTCGTGTCCGGTTCCAGATTGATGGTGGTGTTGTTGCCGACGAGCAGTTGATGACCGGCGGACTCGAGCATGTCGGTGCCCATCAGCACGTGGCCGGCGAGTATCGGGACCTCGGCGTGCATGACTCCGTTGCGCTCGTTCGCCGGCAGGTCGTCCATGCCCATGTCCGCGAAACGCATCAGCTGGGTGATCTCCGTGCCGAAGACCCCCGCGTAGAAGAGGAACGCCTCCTCGGTGCGTCCCACGGTGTTGATGTACGTGCTCACTCGTGCCATGCGGATGACACTAACCGTGCACGGTCAGGAGAAGAGCGTCCAGTCATCGGCCTTGTTGCCGCGCAGTTGGTCGTAGTCGACCTCCACGCAGACGATCCCACGCGACTCGGCGAGGGTGCGTGCCTGCGGCTTGATCGACTGGGCGACGAACATCCCGCGCAGCTCGCCGAGAGTGGCATCGTTCGCCAGGTCGGCGAGATACCGGGTGAGTTGCTCGACACCGTCGATCTCGCCGCGACGCTTCACTTCGATCACCACCGTGCGGCCCGCGGCATCACGGCAGATGATGTCGACCGGGCCGAGGGCGGTGAAGTGCTCGCGCCTGACGAGGGTGAGACCCTCCTCCATGACGTGCGGCATCTCTGCGAGCAGTTCCTGCAGGTGTGCCTCCACGCCGTCCTTCTCGAGTCCCGGGTCCTCGCCCAGTTCGTGGGCTGAGTCACTGATGACCTCGTGCAGGTGGATGGTCATCAATTCGCCCTTCTTGTTGCGAACCTCCCAGCGGTCATCGAACTCGACGACGTCGTTCGGAGCGTTCATCCAGTTGAGCGGCTTGTATGCGCCACCGTCGGCATGGATGGCGACGCAACCGTCGGCCTTCACCATGATCAGGCGTGTCGCCTCGGCGAGGCGCGTCTCCAGCCTGCCCGTGTAGACCACGCTGCACCTGGCGATGAGCAACCTCATGCCCTGATGTGGTCCCGCATCCGTTTGTTGATGAGATCGCGTCGTTGCTGCAGTTCGCGGTACGTGAGCGAGTTCACGGACTCGTCAACACCGAGTCCGGCCTTCAGGCTGCCCATGTCGATCTCGATCTCGTCCGGGTTGACACCGAGTTCCTGGGCGAGACGCACGCCGTGGCGCTGCATGAACATCATGGAGATGTTCGTCAGTTCGCCGATGATGTCGAGATCCGGCGCGAGACGCGCGATGGCACCGTCCAGGAACACCATGTTCTTCACGTAGAGCATCAGTTCCTTCGGCAGCTTCGCACCGTAGGCGAGAAGCGCCTTCACGATGCGCTGCACCTCCTGCACGAGTTCCTCGCCCGAGAGGGAAGTGGGGTCGACCGTCGGCTGGTCGAGACCGAGGTCCTTGATGACCGCATCGATGTCGGTGTCCGCCGGGAGCGCACCGAGGTCGCAGAGCGCCTTCACCTGCCCGCGCAGGTCGTTCGTGGTGGCGCCGAGCATCAACCGCATGAAGGCGAGACGACGCTTGTTGGAGAGCCGTCCGACGATGCCGAAGTCGAGCAGTGCGGTGCGGCCGTCATCAAGAACGAAGAGGTTTCCGCCGTGAAGGTCGCCGTGGAACACACCGTGGATGAGCGCACCCTCCATGAACGCAATCATCCCGGTCTTCACGACATCCTCGGTGTCGATGCCGGCCTGCTTCATCCCTGCGACGTCATCGAAATTGAACCCGCGAAGTCTCTGCATCACGAGCACGCGGCGGGTGACCAGCTTCGGGTGCGGCCTCGGCACGATGTAACCGTTCTGGTCGAGCTCGCGCAGCATGACGGCGACATCCACCATGTTTGCGGCCTCCATGCGGAAGTCGAGTTCCTCGACGATCGTCTCGGCGAACAGCTCCACGAGTGCCGGCGGGTTCGCGAGTGCCGCCACCTTGATGCGCCCGATGAGGAACGGTGCGAGCCATGCCATGACCGTGAGGTCCTTGCGCACCATGGTTCCGACTGTCGGGCGCTGGATCTTGACGACGACCTCCTCCCCGGTGAGCAGGGTCGCGGCATGGACCTGGGCGATCGAAGCAGCAGCCAGGGGTGTGTGGTCGAACGCTGAGAACACCTGGTCGATGCGGGCACCCAGGTCCTGTTCCACGGTGAGACGCGCCTTGTCCCACGGCTCGGCGGGCACCTGGTCCCGGCACTTCTTGAACTCGTCGACGAGCTCGGTGGGGAACAGCCCCTCGCCGCTCGAGATGATCTGCGCGAGCTTGATGTAGGTCGCCCCGAGCCTCTCGATCGCGCGGCGAAGACGCAACGAGACGTAGGCGCGTGACTGCTCCGGTTGGGCGAACGCACCCCGCTTCTTCTTCCAGAACCACGGGAGCAATGCCCATGCGAACGTAGCGACGACGGTGAGAAGGCGTCCGAGCGGCGGCAGGGTGCGCTTCTTGATGAGGCGCGGGACTTCCCGGCGCGCGTTGTCACGGAGGACGACCGCGACCTTGTCCCACGCGATGCGGTCCCTGTCCATGACCCACGGGGCATCATCGGCGAAGTTCGCCCATTCGAGGTCGGCGGGGGTGATTGTCACGGCGCCCATTCTGCCGTTCATCGGGCCGAACTCTCCCCCCGACAGGCTGCGGACGAGTTGCCATGGGACACAATGAACGCGGGAATAATCCGGGGAGGCACCATGGGGCACGGACCGTTGCACGGGGTGAAAGTTGTCGAGTTGGGCGTGTGGGTGGCGGGTCCTGCCGCCACCGGTCTGATGGCCGACTGGGGTGCGACGGTCATCAAGGTCGAACCGCCGACCGGCGACCCGCAGCGCGCGGTGTTCGGTGCGCTCGGTGTTGCCGACCAGTCCGGCGTCCCGCCGTTCGAGATCGACAACCGGGGCAAGAAGTCGGTGGTGCTCGACCTGCGTGCCGACAACGACCTTGCGACGATGCACGAATTGCTGGCCGCGGCAGACGTGTTCGTGTCGAACGTGCGTCCAGCCGGGCTGAAGCGCATGGGGCTCGATCCCGAGACCCTCACCGAGAGGTATCCGCGACTCGTCTACGGACTGTTGACCGGGTACGGCAGCAACGGTCCCGACGTTGACCGTGCCGGCTACGACATCGGGGCGTTCTGGGCCCGCACCGGCCTCGCGCACACGCTGGTGGCGCCCGGGGACAACCCACCGCCGGTGCGCAGTGGTCAGGGGGACCACACCACCGGACTCTCGATGTGTGCGGGTGTGATGGCGGCCTTGTTCGACCGTGAACGCACCGGCAAGGGCCGCGTGGTGGAGACCTCGTTGCTGCGCACGGGGATCTACACGATCGGCTGGGACGTGGGTGTCCAGTTGCGGTTCGGAAAGCGCACCAGCACCAAGCGCCGCGACCAGAACCCGGCTCCGCAGATGCTCAACTACTCGTGCAGCGACGGGCGTTCGTTCTGGTTGCTCGGCCTCGAGGCTGACCGTCACTGGCCCGGGTTCCTGGACGCGATCGAACGACCCGACCTGGGGGAGGAACCGCGGTTCCGGAATGCCGTCGAGCGGTCGAAGAACTGCGGGGAGTTGATCGAGGTTCTCGATGCGCACTTTGCGACCGGCACCTACGACCACTGGACGAAGAGGTTCGACGCGTGCGACGTGTGGTGGGCCCCCCTCAACTCGATCCCCGAGGCCATCGAGGACCCGCAGGTCATCGCATCCGGTGCGTTCGTGGACATGTCACCCCGGGACGGCGAGGCTCCGTACCGTGCCGTCAACTCGCCGGTCGACTTCAGCGACTACTCACCGCAGTACGGCCCGGTTCCGAGACTCGGCGAGCACACGGCAGAATGGTGACCCATGTCCCTATTCGGCAATGAACACAAGGAACTGCTTCCCTATGACGGCAGCGCGGTGTTCATCGAATGGGCACTGGGTGACCTGAGCTGGGAAGCGGTCCTCCAGCAGTTGATCGACGAGGTCCCGTGGGAAGCCCACACCATCCGGATGTTCGGCAAGGAATACCCGCAACCCCGTCTCGTTGCGTGGTTCGGGGACCCGGGTAGCGAGTACTCGTACTCGGGGCTGAAGATGAACGTGCGGCCGTGGACGCCGCTGATCTCGCAACTGAGGGAGATTGCCGAGGAGCATGCGGGGGTCGTGTTCAATTCGGTGCTCGTGAACCTGTACCGCGACGGCAACGACAAGGTCTCATGGCACCGCGACAACGAGCCGGAACTCGGCAACACCCCGACGATCGGCTCCATGAGTCTCGGGGCGCCGCGACGCTTCAAGTTCCGGCATCTCGACAGCAGGGATGTCATCGAGGTGGTTCTCCCACCCGGATCGATGGTGATCATGAGCGGTCTCAGCCAGTCGTGCTGGGAGCACGAGGTGCCTCGGCAGGCGGCCGTGAAAGAACCGCGGATCAACCTCACGTTCAGGCAGGTGCGCCCTGCCTGAGGCCGAGATCCCCGCGCCGCTGCTCGCAATCTGGCGTGATGTGCACGACGCAGTCGAGGAAGCCTGTCGGGAGCACGGTGACGTGGAACGGATCGGTCGCCAGATTGCGTATCTCCGTCACGCGTACCGAACGGAAAGACTCGATGGTCCTCCACAGTTCGGCGACGAGACAACGCGTCTGGCCTATGCCGCCGCGTACCACCCCGGACACGCATTCGCGTATCTCCATCTGTTGCTCCGGAGGAATCTCGGGAATGCCGCGTTCGGTGGACTGAAGAGGTCCCCGAAAGTGCTCGTCCTCGGGGCGGGACCCGGTGCGGAGACGCTCGCCATCATGAGGTGGATGGAGGCGGAGCGGCCGGAGTTGTTGCTGGGGGCCAGGTTCGTTCTCGTCGACAGGGCCGAGTGGGGTCTGACCCGGCGATCCGTTCTGACCCCGACGGTGATGAGGTCCTGGAGGGCAAACCGCATTGTTTTTGACCAGGTGACGAGCGACATCACCGCAGACGAAGGCATGGGATTCCTGGCAGCGGAAGTGCCGAATGCCGACGTCATCTTCTGTCCGTCGATCGTGTCCGAACTGATCTCCGACAGGACACAGGGGAGGGTTCTCGAGAGTCTCGTGTCGCACATGTCCCGCGACGCCCGCCTGGTTCTGATTGACCACAAGGACGTCGAGTTCGAACACGTCTCCCGCCAATGGTCCCACAGGTTCAACGTCGTCGAGGAAGGTGTCACGCTCGGTGCGATCCTCCCTCATCCGACAATGTGGGTTGCCTCTCAACTGTTGGACGGCAGCGAGAACCGGATACCCACGCGCAGTTACCCGCTGCTGTGGTCCGTGCTCGCCCAGAAGTGATCCGGCGCTAGGACTGCGTCTTCCAGAGCGCGTTCAGGACGTCGTCGGCAAGTTCCTTGCGGCACACGATGAAGTCCGGGAGCCACGCGTCGTACTCGTTGTAGACAAGGGGGGAGCCGTCGACGCGGCTTGTGTGAAGGCCGGCCGCGGCGGCGACAACGGCCGGTGCGGCTGAGTCCCATTGGTACATGCCCCCGTCGTGGATGTAGATGTCGGCCTCGTTCATCACCACCGACATTGCCTTGGCCCCCGCACTTCCCAGTCGGTACGCGTCGCAGTCGAGTGCGCGCGCGACGACGACAGCCGCGTACGGTGCGCGGTTTCGTGACGTCACCAGGCGCGGTTTGCCGGTCGGTCTCGGCTCGAGCACCGGTGCCGGCTGCGTGCTGTGCACGAGGTCAACAGACGGGAGAGACACCGCGCCCGCGACCAGGTGGCCCTTCTCCCACAGTGCGACGTGAACGGCCCAGTCGGCGCGACCCTCGCCGTACTCGTTCGTGCCGTCGAGCGGGTCGACGATCCACACACGGTCGTTGGAGAGGCGCTTGCGGTCGTCGGAGCCCTCCTCGGACAGAACGGCGTCCTCGGGCCGCGCGCTGCGGAGGGCATCCATGAGGAAGTGGTGGCCGAGCATGTCGCCCGAGTCGCACAACTGCCAGTGCGTGGTCCCGCGCTCGATCAGCTGTTCGCGGTGTTCCACCAGCAACTGCCCGGCCGTGCGCGCCAGTTCCGTGGCGAGCCGGTGGTCATCGAGGGACGACCACTCCGCCGGGATGTCGTGGCTCATTGCTGACCGCGCACCATCGCGACGGCGTCGCGGACGAGTGCGCGTGCCTCTTCCTCGCTCGCACCCTGCGACACGAGGAGCTGCACCCGCTGCTCGATTCGTTCGGCGATCGCGTCGTCAAACACGTCGATCCGGGGGCGTTGCGACGTGGCGGTCACCGCGATGAGGACCAGGGCGGCAATGGCCGTGACCATGCCGATGCTCAGGACCCATCCTG
>JBEDDY010000198.1:0-5679 GCA_041176025.1 Actinomycetota bacterium
ACCGCTTGTCAGGGGACGTCCCGCTGCACACGAAACCCGCCTCCTCGAAACGGCTGCGGTAGTTGTAGTTGAACTCGTATCGGTGCCGGTGACGTTCGCTCACGACGGTCTCACCGTAGGCGTCGGCAACCTTCGTTCCCGGCTGGAGTACTGCGTAGTACGCACCCAGGCGCATGGTTCCGCCCTTGTCCGTCACCTCACGCTGGTCGTTCATCAGGTCAATGACCGGGTTGGGCGTCGACGCATCGAACTCGGAGCTGTTTGCATCGGCAAGGCCGAGAACGTGGCGTGCGAACTCGATCGTCATGACCTGCATGCCGAGGCACAGCCCGAGACACGGGATCCGGTTCTCGCGGGCGTAGGCGGCGGCAGCAATCTTGCCCTCGATTCCACGGGCCCCGAAGCCACCCGGGATCACCATCCCGTCGAGACCGTCGAGACGTCCCGAGGCGAGAAGACCCTCGACCTCCTCAGCCTGGATCCAGTCGATCTCCACCTTCGCCGAATGGTGGAAGCCGGCATGCTTCAGGCTCTCCACGACGGACAGGTACGCATCCTGCAGCTCGACGTACTTTCCGATGAGACCGATCTTCACCGGCTTCACCGAAGCGTCGACCTGAGCGACGAGTGCCTCCCACGATGTGAGGTCGACGTCACCCTCGATGCGGAGCGTGTCGCACACGTACCCGTCGAGGCCCTCCTCGTGGAGGATAAGCGGGAGTTCGTAGATGTTTCGCGCGTCGGCCGCGTTGATGACCGCGCGCAGGTCGACGTCGCACATGTTGGAGATCTTGCGCTTCAGTCCGTCGCTCAACGGTTCCTCGCTGCGGCACACGATCACGTCGGGCTGGATACCCCGCGAACGGAGCTCCGTCACGCTGTGCTGGGTGGGCTTGGTTTTCTGTTCGCCGCTCGGGCCGATGAAGGGTACGAGGGTGACATGCAGGTAGCAGACGTTGTCGCGGCCCACCTCGTTGCGGAACTGGCGGATTGCCTCGAGGAACGGGAGGATCTCGATGTCGCCGACCGTGCCGCCGACCTCGGTGATGACGACGTCGGTGTCCTCGGTTGCGATGCGGCGGACACGCCGCTTGATCTCGTCCGTGATGTGCGGGATCACCTGGACGGTCTTGCCGAGATAGTCACCACGACGTTCGGCGGCCAGCACGGCCTGGTAGATGGAACCCGTGGTCGCATTCGAACTACGTGTCAGGTTCTCGTCGATGAAGCGTTCGTAGTGACCGAGGTCCAGGTCGGTCTCGCCGCCGTCGTCGGTGACGAACACCTCGCCGTGCTCGAACGGGTTCATCGTGCCGGGATCGACATTGATGTACGGGTCCAGCTTCTGCATCGTCACGCGGAGGCCGCGCATCTTCAACAGACGACCGAGCGATGATGCCGTCAATCCCTTGCCAAGTGAGCTCGCAACACCACCGGTTACGAAAATGTGCTTTGGCATTGGGTCTCCCGCCAGGTTCGAATCACTAACGGGATTTCATACTAACCCACTCCGGGGTGCGGTCTGGCATGCCAGCCGCGGCTACCGCTTCCGCTTCTGTGGAACGCCGGAAAGCGACGAGATCAGGTCCCGGGCGTGGGCCAGCGCGGAGCCGTCGGCCACTCCGCCGGACAACATCCTGGCCACCTCGGCGACTCTTTCTTCTTCGTCGAGAGCCACGGCGGAACCGAACGTCTTGCCCTTCATGACGGCCTTCGACACCATCACATGATGATGGGCACTGGCCGCGACCTGCGGGAGGTGCGTCACCGCGAACACCTGGTGGTCACGACCCAGTTCCCGTAGCGCGGATGCCACCGCGACGGCCGCGGCACCGCCGATGCCGGCATCGACCTCGTCGAACACCATCGTTGCCGGTTCGTCCGTGAGCACGAGACGGATCGCGAGCATCGTCCGCGCGAGTTCACCACCGCTTGCCACCTTTGTGAGCGGCAACGGCTCCGAGCCCGGGTTGGCGGCAAGGAGGAAGGTCACCGCATCACCGGCCGGGTCCGATTTTTCGTCACCGACGGACACCAGAACCTCTGCATGGGGCAGTGCCAGGGTACGGAGATGCTTCTGTACTGCGGCCCCGAGCGACCCCGCCCGGGCACGGCGAAACGATCCGACCTTCAGTTGTTCTGCCTTCAGTGCGGCCAGGGCCCTCACACGCTCGGTATTGAGGGCCTCCACGCGCTCGGTGTAGGAGGTCAGCTCCCTCAGGCGGGCGGATGCCTCGTCACCGAAGGCAATCACGTCGGCCAGCGAGTCCCCGTACTTGCGCATCAGGTCACGGAGCATCTGGCGCCTCTGGCGCACTGCCTCCAGCCTCTCGGGCTGCTCCTCGGAGTGTTCTGCGGCGGTACGGACCTCCGAGAGCACGTCATCGATCTCGGCAGACAAGGAGGCCAATCGGTCCCTGAACGACGACAGGCCTTCGAAAGGCGTGACTGCGCGAGCCGCCCGCCCGACCGCATCACCTGCGCCGCTTTCTCCCCCGAGGAACTCCGCAACGGCCCAGAGGGTCTCGCGGTATCTCGTGGCATCGGCGAGAAGATCCTCTTCCCGTCCGAGATCGGACTCCTCGCTGGGGGACGAGATGGATGCGCCGAGAATCTCGCCGACCTGGAACTGCAACAGGTCGATCTCACGCGCACGGGTCTTCTCGTCACCACCCAAAGCGGCAAGCGAGGCATCAATGTGGGTCACAGCCTCACGCGCGGCCTTCAGCGCAGAGAGGTCGACACCCGCGAACCTGTCCAGCGCCTCGCGCTGTGCAGCCGCTCCCAACAGCCGTTGGTGCGCGTGCTGGCCGTGGATGTCCACGAGTTCCTCCCCCATCTCGGACAGTTGCGAGACGGTGGCCATCCGTCCGTCGATGTAGGCGCGCGACCTGCCTTCCTTGGCGACCACGCGTGCGAGGATCGTCTCGATCTCCTCGCCGTCCACGGTCCGCACGAAACGTGCCTCGACCCGCGCCTCGTCGGCGCCGCTGCGCACGACGCTCGCATCGGCACGCGCCCCGACGATCAGGTTGATGGCCTCGACGAGCATCGTCTTGCCGGCCCCTGTCTCGCCCGTCAGCGCGGTGAAACCGCGGCCCAGCGAGAGATTGACCCGCTCGATGACACCGAGGTTCTCGATGGCGAGCTCGACGAGCATCAGCGGTCAGCCAGCCCGAACTTGGACTTCAGGATCTGGTGGAAGCGTGTCTCCTCGAACCTCACGAACCGTGCGAACTCCTCTGCAGCATCCACTTCCACCACGTCACCCGGGCGCAATGAGTGGACGAGCTCTCCGTCGGAGGCAACGTTGACCGAACGGTGACCGAGCACCTCGATGCGGATCCGCTCGGACGAGTCGAGAACGAGAGCCCGGTCGAACAGCATGTGCGGCGACACGGGCGTGACCAGGAGTGCCCGCATGCGGGGCGAAAGGATCGGTCCGCGCGCGGACATGGAGTAAGCGGTCGACCCTGTCGGCGACGCAACGATCAACCCGTCAGCAGCGTACGTCGTGAAGTGCGCCCCGTCGATGTCGACGGCGAGACGCACGGTGTGACCCGCCTCCTTCTTCTCGACGACTATCTCGTTGAGGGCGAAATGTTCACCCACGTACGAACCACCCGTCCAGACCCTGACCCGAACGAGCATGCGGTCGTCGAACGAGTACTGCTTCCCGCACTCTCCGTTCAGGAAGATCCCGAGTGCCTCCACGGCGGAGGCCTGCTCGACCCCGGTCAGGTACCCCAGCAGACCGACGTTCACGCCGATCACCGGTATGGCACGTCCGCCCAACGAACGAACCGACCGCAGCATCGTCCCGTCGCCACCGATCGAGACAAGAACATCGACGTCTTCGAAGACGTCATCAGACGAGATCCCCGGTGCCCCGGCCGAGGTCAGCACGGGCAGGTCAGCCCCGGAAGAGACGCACGAGTGACCGTTGGCGGCGCACCACACGGCAATGTCCCGGCCCACGGAGACGGCGTCCTCCCTGAACCGATGAATCGCAATCCCGACCCGAGCCATTGCTACAACCTACGCCCGCGGGACTCTTGCCAGATGGAGCAGGAACTCCGTGTTTCCGTCCTGTCCCTTGATCGGGGACTCCTCCAGCCCGTTCCGGTGCCACCCGTGATCGAGGGCCGACGCAACGACCTTCTCGACCGATTCCCGGTGCAGAACTGGGTCGGTGACGACGCCACGTCCTTTCGACGCCTCCTGGCGACCGACTTCGAACTGGGGCTTGACGAGAAGGACCATCTCGGCTTCGGGGAAACCGTCCTCCGCAGAGACCAACCGGTCAAGTGCAGCCATCACGACGGTCAGCGAGATGAATGAGAGGTCCGCAACGAGCAGCGAGCACGGGAACGGGAGACCCGCCGGCCCCAGGTCCCGCACGTTGACGCCTTCGCGCCATGTCACACGGTCATCGGAGGCGATTCTCTCGTGCAGTTGGTTGCGGCCGACATCGACAGCGAACACGCGTGCCGCCCCCCGTTGCAGGACGCAGTCCGTGAAACCGCCGGTGGAGGATCCGACATCGATGACCGAGCGAGACGAGACGTCGATGCCGAACGCCTCGAGTGCGCCCTCCATCTTCTCGCCGCCCCTGCTCACGTACTTGCGCACCTTCAGGATCTCGATCGGTTCGTCGGGGGACACCAGCCGGGACGCCTTCTCCGCGATGGCACCCGAGATGCTGACGACCCGTTCGTCGATCAGGCGGGTGGCCTCGCTGCGGGTTCCCACCAGACCGCGTTTCACCATCGCGGCATCGAGGCGGATTCTCACACCAGAAGCGTAGTGAAGACTCCCACGTCTCAGCCGAAGACTTCGTCAATGACAGCGGCAAGATCTCGGTGCGCCGCGACCCCGTTCGGCTCCGCGCCCGGCTTCGTCACTCCTGTCATCACCAGGCCGAAGCCGCACCCGAGTGTCTCGGCAAATGCACCGTCGGTGGAGTACTTGTCGCCCACCATGAACATCGCCGATGCATCCACGCCCGGGCACATCGCACGCACCAAGTCGGCCATCGGCCGGTGCGGCTTCCCCGTCACCACCGGGGTGACACCGCTTGCCGTCGCAATGGCGGCGAGGACCGATCCGCCACCGGGAAGGACACCGTCGGGCGTCGGGTATGAATTGTCCGAGTTGCTGCCGATGAGCTGCGCCCCTGACATCACCGCGCGTTGGGCATCGGCAAGCACCGTGTAGTCGAACTCGCGGTACAGGCCGACGACGACAGCGTCGAATCGTCGCTCGAGACCCGGATTCTCGTGGGCGACGACCACCTCGCATCCGGCGCGGGCGACTTCTTCCCTGATGCCCCGACCGCCGCACACCAGCACAACCTGACCGGCCTGCAGGATGGAGGCCGCTGACATCGCCGACGTCACCACCTTCCCCGCCGCATCGAGCCCGATCGACGCAAGGTGACCCTCCTGCTCGGCCACGGTCGAGAACGAGTTGTTCGTGACGAAGAGGACCCGCTTCCCGGCGTCCTCCACACGGTGGATCGCCTCGACCGAACCCGGGATGGGGCTGTGCGCGAGCCACACCACACCGTCCAGGTCGCAGAGCAGGACGTCAGGCGCATCGGTTTTGGTCACGGTCCACAATCCTGCCACCCTTGTCTCCGTGCCACGCTTCGAACCGTTCAGAGCCCACCGCTTTTCC
>JBEDDY010000199.1:0-21329 GCA_041176025.1 Actinomycetota bacterium
AGCGGTGGTTCGAGCAACAGGTACCGCGCGGCATCGCGGGACTGAGGGGAACTGCGGGTCTCGTGGCGGAACATCAGCAACTGGTCGCGCAGGCCGCGCACCGACAACGGCGGTGCGGTGACCCCGAGCGCGCGTGCGATCACCGCCATGTCGGCGACGTACCCGTCGGCCTGTTCCGGTGTGAGTCGGCCCGCACCGTAGGTCTGGTACGCGCGCAGGAAGCTGTCGACCTCGGCGACGTGCACCCACCGCAGCAGGTGCGGGTCGCTCGCTGCGTACGGCGTGCCGTCGCTGGTGGTGCCGACGACGGTGCGGTGCACCGCCTTGATGCGTTCGATCGTGCGCTCCGCGAGGTCGGCAGGCCCGAACGTGGTGGCCACCAGGAAGTCGGCCGTGCGCTGCAGGCGTCCCCACGGGTCGTTGCGGTAATCGCTGTGGTCGGCGACCCCGGCCATGGCGAGCGGGTGCAGTGACTGCAGGAGCAACGCGCGCATCCCGCCGATGAACATCGACGAGTCGGAATGGACCAGACGGATGGGCCGTGACTCATCGAACCACCTCTCGCCGGAAGCATCCATGAAGAGGGCCCGCTTGTCCTCGGCATCGGGGCCGATGACACGGTCCCGCAGGGCGTCGGCAAGGGCGCGGCGCACCTGTTGCACCCTCTCGTCGACCGGGGCGGGGAGCGTTGCCATGTGGTCAGCGTACGAACGGTTGGGCAGTCTCCACCACTACGATTCGCACATGGCTGACACCGACAATTCGGGAATCCCCCAGCGCCTGCCCCGGTGGTGGCCGAGGGCCGTCGTGCTGTTCTGGGCGGGGGCGCTCGGCGCGCTCGCGTTCCGCCACGTGTTCCACAAGCTGAGCCCGTTCTTCATCCTGCTGCTGGTGTCGTTGTTCATCGCCCTCGCGATTGAGCCGGGTGTCAACAGACTCGAGGCCCGTGGCTGGAGGCGCGGGCGGGCAACGATCTCCATCATCTTGGCGATCATCGTCCTGTCTCTGTCGTTCCTCGGTGTCGTCGGCACCCTCGTCGGCCAGCAGGTGGCCGACCTGTTGAAGAACTCGAGTACGTATGTCAATGACACCGTGAAGTTCGTGAACGACACGTTCAATGCGAACATCGACCCTGCGCAGGTGAACGCCAAGATCGCCGACCCGAACGGTCCCGTGCAGGAATTCATCCGGTCGCAGCAGGACAACGTGTTCGATCTCTCGGTCCAGGCGCTGGGCGTGCTGTTCCAGTCGTTCACCGTGTTGCTGTTCTCGTTCTACCTGGTGGCCGACGGGCCGCGTCTGCGGCGTTCCATCTGCGCACGGTTGAACCCCGATCTGCAGCGCCGCGTGCTCGACACCTGGAACCTGGCGATCACGAAGACGGGTGGCTACCTGTACTCACGCCTGTTGCTCGCCGCGCTGTCGGCGTTGTTCCACTGGGTCGCACTGCAGGCTCTCGGCACCCCGGCGCCGATCGCCATGGCGCTGTGGGTGGGGCTGGTCTCGCAGTTCCTCCCGGTCATCGGCACCTACATTGCGGGTGTCCTGCCCGTGCTGCTGACGTTCCTCGATTCGCCCGGTCGTGCGCTCGTCGTCATCGGGATCATCGCCGTCTACCAGCAAGTGGAGAACTACCTGTTCGCACCGCGAATCACCGCGCGCACGATGGAACTGCACGCTGCGCTGGCGTTCGGGTCGGCGCTGGTGGGTGGTGCGGTGCTCGGACCCATCGGCGCGATCCTCGGCCTGCCCGCGGCCGCGATGATCCAGGGGATCATGGCCGCCGAGGGCGAGCGCCACGAGGTGATCGACGATCCTCTGGTGAAGGTGACCGAGAAGAAGAAGCGCACGAAGAAGCCGAAGCCGTGAGCGGGGTCGAGGCGTCGCAGTTCGCCCCGGTCGCGGTCATCGACCGCAACGGTGTCGACGAGAGCATCCACTTCGGTGCCGTGGTGTGCCTCGACCGCTCCGGCGACATCGCATTCTCCGTCGGTGACCCGAAGGTGCTGGTGTACCCGCGTTCGTCCACGAAGCCCCTGCAGGCACTGGCGATGGTGCGCAGCGGGCTGACCCTCCCGCCGGAGCAACTCGCGCTCGTGTGTGCCAGCCACAACGGCGAGAAGGTGCACCTCGACACCGCGAGGGCAATCCTCGCTTCGGCAGGTCTCGACGAGTCCGCGCTGCGCAACACGGCCAGCTGGCCGCTGCACGAGAAGTCCCAGCACGCCGCGATTCATGACGACATCCCGAAGTCGTCGCTGCAGATGAACTGCAGCGGCAAGCACTCGGGGATGGTCGTCACGTGCACGATCAACGGCTGGAGCACCGATGACTACCTGCACGTCGACCACCCGTTGCAGCAGCGCATCACCGAGACGATCCCGGATGTCGCCGGCGAGGAGGCGTTCTCCGTCGGTGTGGACGGGTGCGGCGCCCCCGCACACGTCCTGAGCCTGACGGGTCTCGCACGCGCGGTGCGGTCGATGGCGACCGGCGCGGCCGGTGAATCCGGCCTGCAGATCCACCGCGCGATGTCGCAGCACAGCTACATGGTGGGCGGCGAGAAGCGCGACGTCACCGCGATCTGCACGAACGTGCCCGGTCTGATGGCAAAGGACGGTGCCGAGGCCGTCTATGTCGCGGCGCTGCCCGACGGACGTGCAGTCGCCCTGAAGCTTTCCGACGGATCAGGTCGCGGAACGGCGACAGTCCTCGTTGCCGCACTGCGGAAACTCGGGATCGACACGTCGAACGTCCCCGACACGGTCACCGAGGTGGCGTACGGCCACGGCAAGCCGGTGGGCCGCATCCGAGCGGTCGGGTTCTGATCCGCAATGGCAGGCATCCCGTTCGTCCCGCGCATCGATGACGCGCCGTACGCAACGGTCGAACAGATGTCGCCCCTGGTGCAGCGCGTCATCTGCAGGAACCCGTCCAAGTTCAGCTACCACGGCACCGGCACGTACATCATCGGGTCGCGCCGGTGCGTGGTGATCGACCCTGGCCCGCGCATCGATTCGCACCGCGACGCTCTCGCCGCCGCGCTGCAGGGACGTCAGCTCGTCGGAATCGTGGTGACGCACTGTCACGGTGACCACTCACCGTTGTCGGCGTGGATGAAGGACGAGTACGGGGTGCCGACCTACGCGTTCGGTCCGCACCGCATGGTCGAGGGCTGGACGGAGGAGGACGACCACGACCCGAGCGAGGAGGACGAGACCGAGAAGAAGGACGATGAGGAGAACGAGCCACTCGATGTCGACTTCCGTCCCGACGTCACCGTGCGCGACGGTGACGAGATCCTGCGCACGGGTGAGTTCTCGCTGTCGGCCGTCCACACACCGGGACACACCTCGAACCACCTGTGCGTGGCGTTGCCGGAGGAGAAGACGCTCTTCAGCGGTGACCATGTGATGGGGTGGAGCACCACGATCGTGTCGCCCCCTGACGGTGACATGGCCGCGTACTTCGACAGCGTGCGCAAGGTCATCGGTCGTGACGACTCGTTGCTGCGGCCGACACACGGTGGTCCCGTCACCGATCCGCAACCGTTCCTGCACGCCCTGCTGCAGCACCGCATCGACCGCGAGAACCAGGTGATCGACCAGTTGCGCTCGGGTGTCACCACCATCCCCGCGATGGTCAAGGTGCTGTACGCGAACGTCGACAAGCGATTGCACAGGCCGGCGCGGCGCAGCATCTGGTCGCACATGCTGAAGCTGCACGACGAGGGCCGCGTGCGCGTGACCGACGGTGGCGCGGCGCGTCTGCTCGCCGACTACGAAGTGGTCCGCTGAGGCCTCACTTCAGCAACCCGTCGGGCAGCGACTTCGGGTCGAACAGAGCGAAGAAGTCCTTGTCGTAGCCCTTCAGGAACCTCTGCGGGTTGCCCATGCGCACGTCGAGCGGCTTGCCGTAGCGCGTGCGCGCGCCGAAGTTGCTGTACGTGCTGAAGTGCGGCCAGTTTCCGTTGATGTCGAGTTCCATGCCGGTCGCGCAACCGAACTGCAGCATCGCCTTCGCGAACATGTCGATGTTCACGTCGCCTGCTGACAGGTACATCACCGACCCGTCGGTGCGTGCGCAGATGCCGCTGCGGTACGTGTACATCTTGTCCCCGAAGTCGGTTCCCCAGTCCGTCCACTTGTAGTCCTTGTAGACGGACTTCCCGCCGCGCACGAGGGGCGGGAGGTTCTGGCGCAACGACACCCACCCGTCGTTCTTGTGCATGTCGTCCCCCCACACACCCACGTGCAGCACGCCGCTCGCATCGATGCCGATGGTGGCGAATCCCTTCTTCATCGTCTGCACGGTGACACCCTCGGTGACGTACCCACCGGGGTCGTGCTCGAACCGGAAGCCACCGTTGAACGCCGCGATCACACTGCGCAGCGCCTTGTCGGGAATCTTCTCCGCATTGTTCCACGGCCCGCCGCCCGGGACGTCGGACCCGTTGAACATCGCCGCGCGCAGGCGCGTCTGGTCGAACACTGCCGCGGTGGCCACGACGGACCCGTACTTCGTGAACGGCCGGATCGACATGCCCCACACGACCGGTCGCTTCTTCTTGCCCAGCGTGAACAGGACCTTCCATTCGCCCTCGCCCTTCAGGGCGGGCTCCAGGACGGGTGCGATGTCGGTCGGCGGGGGAATCGTGGTCGACGTTGTGGTGGTGACGATCGACGGGTCGATCGTTGTCGTGGGTCCGGGAACGGTGGTTGACGTGGTGGTCGTCGATTCCGTTGTCGTTGTTGAAGGGACTGTCGTGTCGACGGCCGTGGTGTCGGTGGGGTCGATGAGCGCGAGCGACGCAGCGGGAGCGGCCGCCGGTGCGGTGTCGTGCAGCCACACCTCGAGCTTGTCCACGATGCCACCCATGCCCTTGTTGCGCGCCCACGTGGCGACGTTCTGCTGCAGGCCGTAGTCGGGATGGGCGAGCACGTACCGCGTGACCGAGAAGCCGGTCGCCAGGACGAACAGGGCGACCGCACCGATGACGATGCGGATGATGCGTGCCCGTGTCGACATGGAATCAGGGTAGGTGGTGACAGTGCGCCGCTAGATGCGCGAGAGTTCCGACTGAAGAAGGTCGAGACCGAGGTTGCCGAGCTTCAGCGCCTTGTCGTGCCAGTCGGCAAGATCGAACGACGCACCGTGGCGCTGCTTCGCCTCGTCGCGCAGGCGCAACCAGACGCGCTCGCCGAGCTTGTAACTGATGGCCTGTGCCGGCCAGCCGAGGTAGCGGTCCACCTCGGAACGGTTGAACTCGTCATCACTCGAGGAGTGTTCGGTGACGAACTCGAGCATCAGCTCCGGCGTCCATTTCTCGCCCGGGTGCCACTTCGACGATTTCGGGATGGCGTACCCGCAGTGGATGCCGAGGTCCACGACGACGCGTGCAGCGCGCAGTGCCTGGCCGTACAGGTAGCCGAGGCGGAAGTCCGGGTTCTCGAGGAACCCGAACTCGTCCATGAGCCGTTCGGAGTACAGCGCCCAGCCCTCGCCGTGGCCGCTGTTGAAGAAGAGCCGCTGCACCCGCGACAGTCGGTCCTTCTGGAGAACCGCGGTGGCGCACTGCAGGTGGTGACCGGGCACGCCCTCGTGGTACGCGGTGGTCGGTTCGCCCCACCGCGGGAACGATGCGCGACCGTTCGCCGGGTACCACGTGCGTCCGGGGCGGGAGAGATCCTCGGCCGGCTGTGTGTAGTACATCGCGGCGGCACCGCCGGGCGGGCTGATCATCGCCTCGACCGTGCGTATGCGCGGGTCGATGTTGAAGTGCTTGCCGTCGATGAGGAACGCCATGGCCTCGTCCATCAGCTCCTGCAGCCAGTTGCGCAGGTTCTCCTCACCGTGGACCGCGCGGTCCGGGTCGGTGTCGAGGAGGTGACGCACTGCAGCAGGTGACTCGCCGGGAGCGATGAGTTCGCCGCACTTTCTGATCTCCTCGTCGAGGCGCAACGTCTCCTCCCAGCCCCATTCGTAGGCCTCGCGCGGGTCGATGACGGCGCCGAGGAACTGGCGGCGTGCGACGGCATGCACCTCCTCGCCGCAGCCGTCGGACTCGCGTGCGGCGGCGAGGTACGTGGTGCGCAGGAACTCCGCGGTCTCGGCGATTGCCGCCGTGGCCGCTTCTGCGTTGCGGCGCAGGTCGTCCATCGGTGCGCCGGCAACGGCGGACGCGCGGTCGGCGACCGCACGGAAGAAGCCCGGTGAGCCGGTCCGGCCGGCGTACCCATCGAGCTGCTCGGCGACGGCGAACACCTGACGCTGCGACGTGACGACACCGCGCTCGATCCCGAGCATCCAGGATTCGCGCATGCCGGCATATGCCTTTGCGACGTTGGAAATGCGCTCGTTGATGACCGCCCAGTCGTCCTTGTCCTCGGCACGCATCAGGTCGAACACCCCGTGGGCGGACTCCACGTCACCGGCGATCACACGGATCGCGCGCAGGTGCTCACCGACCTCGTGGGAGTCGATCTCGGCCTCGAGCATCTCGCGCATCACGCCGGCCGCGAGACGGTCGTCGTCGTTCGTCACGGGGAGGGCGTTCAGCGCCGCGAGCGTGTCCACGTTGAGCCGATGGCGTGCATCGTGGCCGGCAGGGGAGAAGTCGTTCATGAGGTGGTCGTACCCGGGGATGCCGAGGTAGGTGGCCGACGACGGCGAGAGAGCGGCAACCCTGTCGATGTAGGTGTCTGACAACGCGAAGATCTCTGAGGACATTCCCCGAGACTATTCGTTGGTCAGGAGGCGGAGCCCTTGTCGCGCAGGTGACGGCCGATGTAGGCGACGACGACCTGCTGGCGTTCGGTGTCGAAGTAGACGTGGATGCGCACGAGGTGCGTCTTGCGTCCGCGGCGCAGGTGTGCGCCGGCAACGACGGTTCGGCCGTGCCAGGTGATGACGTAGTCCTGTTCGTACTTCTGCTTCGCGTTGTCCGACACGTCGGGGGCGAAGTCGAGACCCATCTGGCGGCATGCCAGCTTGATGGAACCGCCGCTGATCTCCCCGGACATCCATGCGCGGGCCACCTCGTTCAACCGCGCCAGGTCCTGCAGGACCGACACCGGCTCGGGTCCCTCCAGTGACTCACCGGACTCGATGGCGCGTTCGTGGAAAACGAGGAACTGGCACCGCTCGCGCGCTATGCGCAGGGCCTCCTTCATGGAGGGAACCGCGAGCACGGCGGCGGAGTCGGAGCCCGCGCGGATCTCGAGGTTCACCTTCTGGAGCACGAGTTCGTCCACCTCGCCGCTCTTCTTCTCGATCGTGCTGCGCTGGTCGGCGATGATCCGGTCTGCATCGGCAAGCGCAGCCTCCAGTTCGTCCACCTGCGACTCGAGCTGCTCGATGTACACGGCGGAGTCACCGTCGATCTCCGGTTCCGTCGCGTCGTCGCGTTCGGACGGTTCCACCATGTCCAGCTCGCGGCGTGGCGGCGGCGGCACGCGTGGGGATGCCACCGAACGTGCGGCCGTGTCCACGATGAGCCGCACCAGCCTTTCCCGTTCCCTCGGGATCGACGCATCGGGGTACTCGCGGGCATGGAAGATCTCGGGCTCGCTGTTGCCCGGCCACTGGATGATGATGTCACCCGGGTTCACGATGCTGTGCCCGCTCATCTCGAGGAAGCCATCGAGTGCGGCAGTGGTGGCCAGCATGAACATGTGGACGAGCCCCGAGAGTGGACCGGTTCCCATCGCCATGACCGGCGGGCGTCTGCTGACGGTGTCGGCAACCTCGATGACCATCGGCAGCTGACGGTTCGGCGCGTACATGTACGCCGCGACCTCCTGGCCGCCGAGCGACGTGTCAACGCGCGCCGCGGTCTCGACCACTCGGCGGTTCGCGTCGTAGACGGTGACCGTCTTCATGACGTCGCACACGAGTTGCACCAGGCGCTTGGGCGGGATCGGTGCGGTGCGGTAGGGAACCACCTTCGAGGTGGTGGGTGTCGACACCGTGCGCATGTCGAACGACAGGTTCGTGCCGAGCAGTGCCACCGTGACGGTCAGGGTCTCGACATGGGTGCTGCGCGGCGTCGACTCGGTGATGGAGACCCTGAAGACCGGGTCATCGGATGCCTCGCGCGACACGCGCACGCTGAGCCCGGCGGGGCGGGAGTCGACCGGGTACTGGGCGACGAGCCAGTCACTGACGAGGTCGATGAGGGCGATTCGCTCGGCATCGCCGCAGTCCTCGGCGGTCAGGGAGACCGCGTACGTGGTGATCACGGGGTCACCCCCGGGCGCGCGTCAGCGGTACGGGCGGAGGGCCTCGTGGATCCGGGCCAGGAGAGAGGTGACCGACGCTGCGTCATCGTGGTCGAGTGTAAGCAGACGGTCGAACGCAGCCGACTCGATGTCGAATTCGGGGTGCAACTGGTATCGCCGGCCCGCCGCGGAGGGGCTCGCGGGGGTCTCGAGCGTGGCGGAACTCTCGGTTTCGCGGTCGATCCAGGCCTGGGCGGCGGACCCGAGGGCCTGCACGGTCCAGCCCCGCTCGAGGGTGACCGAGATCGGGTTGTCGTCGGTCGGGAGACCCTCGATCATCAGGTGGTCGGGGGCGGTGTCGACGGCGACCTGCATGCGCACGATCGGACCGGTGTGGTCCTCGTGCATGATCTTCACGACGACCGCGTCGTGCGCGACGGGGAGAACGAGAAGGTCGTCGCGCAGCTTCTGCGACGAGTCGTACTGGTCCGGCGTGACCACTTCCCACACCCACGGACGTCCGCCCGTCTCGACGGCGGGCACGTGCATGCCCGCCCATGAGACCTGCAGTCCGGGAACCGAGACGCGCTTCCATGTGATGGGACATGACAGTGCCGCGAATGACTCACGTATGCCGTCGACCAGATGCACGCTGTCGATAGTGGCCTCTGCGCATGCGGGAATGGTGGATACCCGTTGTGAGTCACGGAGCCGGCACTCGATGACAGACTGTCCACATGACGCGGTTCACACACGACGGATGCGACTTCAACTACGAGATCCGTGGTGAGGGTCCGCGCACGATGCTCTTCAACGGGTCGGGTGCGTCCATCGAGTCGAGTGCACCGTTGATCAATGCTCTCGCAAAGACGATGCAGGTGTTGGTGCACGACCAGCGCGGTCTGGGTGAGTCGTCCGTGCCCGACGGTCCCTACTCGATGGCCCAGTACGCATCCGACGGTCGTGCCCTGCTCGCGCACGTGGGTTGGGAATCCTGCAACGTCGTCGGCATCAGCTTCGGCGGGATGGTGGCGCAGGAGTTCGCCGTGACGTTCCCGCAGGTTGTGGAAAAGCTCGTCCTGTTGTGCACGTCGGCCGGTGGTGAGGCAGGGTCGTCGTACCCATTGCACGAACTGGGGGCGTTGTCCACAGACGAACGGCTGGCACGACAAATGGAGCTCACCGACTCACGGTTCGTCGACGATGCATGGCTGGCGGAGCACCCGGTGGAGGCGATGATCGTCGCCGGCATGAGGGACAGGTCCGGTGTCGCGAAGACGGAGGAACGTCTCCGCGGCGAGAGACTGCAGCTGGAGGCGCGCATCCATCACGACGTGGCCGACAGGCTGGGTCGTGTGACCGCACCGACGTTCGTGCTCGCGGGTCGTTACGACGGCATCGCGCCCGTGGCGAACTCGGAGCAGATCGTCGCGCGCATCCCGGACAGTTCGATGCAGGTGTACGAGGGTGGTCACCTGTTCAGTGGCCAGGACCGCAACGCGATCCTCGACATCCGTCGCTTCGTCGAGACCGGGGAACGCCCGGCCGGGTGACCGTCAGCCGAGGGTGACCGTCGTGGTCACCGTGCCGGCACGCTCGTGACCGGCGGTGAGGGTGACAGTCGTTCCGGCAGCCGCGCGCACCACCCATGTCTGCAGATGCCTGTCCGGCGTGCCGTCATTGCGGATGCCGCCCGCCAGGCGGAACGCCGACCTTCCCGCGAGGTTCCCGAACGTCACCCGGGCCGGTGAGCCGAGAGTGTCGGCACCGTCCACCTGGACCCAGCCCGGGAGACAGAGGTTGTTCTTCCGTGCCAGTTCGGTGACATGGGTGGGCAACCACCCGGTGTTCGCTATGCCCGCCTCGATGCGCCAGGTGTCGGCGCCCAGGGCGACCGCACGTGCGTGCAGGATCGCGAGCTTGGGGGAGAGCATCGCCTGGTGGATGGCGAACTCGGTGTGCGGTGCCACCTCCGCGCGCAGGTGCGATGAGGGTGCGTTCGTCCACAGATGGAAGTCATCCGGGCCGCCGATCTCGATCTCGCCGAGCTGGGGATGGTCGAACGCGGTCCACGGGTGCAGCGTGTCGGGTGCGTTCGTCCGTGCCCACTCGATCACGGCGAGTTCCTGTTCCACCGTCGGTCCCTCGTACCAGATGAAGGTGGAGCTGCGTTCCGTCGTCGCCGCCGCGATGGCGTCCCAGAACTCCGTTGTCCACGAGAACACGCCGAGGTGCTCGTACGCCCAGTCGTCAGCCGCACCGCTCATGGTGTCCGACTTGTCCCACGTGAGATCCTCGAACACCGAGTGCGCGGGATACGACGACAGCTCGGTGCACTTCGCAGCGATCTGCTTGAACGTCCACACGTCCTCGGGCGGCAGCTGCGAGTCGGGCTTCACGCTCGACGGTCGTAGCAGGAAGCCCCCGCTCGTGTGGTACGCGTTGTAGCCGCAGATGTTCGGCCGCGCCGAGACGGCGCGCACGAGCGCGTCGATCTCGGGTTCCGACAACGGGTGGTCACCGGACCCGGTGACACCGGTTCCCCAACCGGCGGGGAAGTTGCGGTTCATGTCGAGTCCCTCGACGCTGCGCGGCGTGGGGACGGTGAAGCCGTCGTAGTTCTCGATCGTGCCCTCCGCGAGCACGCGGTACCGCTGCGCACCTGCCGGCGCGAGCTGATGGTCGACGGGGATCATCAGCAACGGCTGCTGCGGGTGTTCCACCCACGCACCGTGTGCGTCCTTCACCCGCATGGTGAGGATGCGGCCGTTGCCGTCCACGTCGTGCGACTGCAGGCCGGGCCAGCGGTGACGGTCCGTCCACGGCCACGGGCGCATGCTGCTGCGGCGGTACCGGGGTGAGTCCGCGAGTGCGGCCTCTGCACCGTCGGGATTCACGCGCGGCACCACGTAGAAGGTGCGGGTGCGCAGTGCCTCGACGATGGCGGCGTCGCCGGACGCGAAACCGTTGACCAGCCTGTCGATGAGATGCAACGCGGCGACACTGCCCGTCACCTCGACCGAGTGGATGTTCGCATCCACCCACATCGCCGGCTTCGTGTCGTGGGGGCCCGTTGACGAATCGGTGATGGTGACCAGCCACAGGGCGCGGCCCTCGTGCGATGTGCCGTACTGCTGCAGCGACGCGATGCCCGGGTGGGCCGCGACCGTCTGCTGCAACCAGCCGGTCAATTCGTCGAAACGGAGGAAGCGGTCGAACTGGTAGGTCATGGACGAAGGTTAGGTCGGCACAACTACTGTTCTGGAATGGCGCCGAACGTGTTGCTCATCACCCTCGACCAGTTCCGCGGGGACTGTCTGTCGGTGGCGGGCCACCCGCTGGTGCGCACCCCGAACCTCGATGCACTCGCGGCCGGGGGCGTGCGGTTCGCCCGTCACTACAGCCAGGCATCCCCGTGTGCGCCGGGTCGTGCCGCTCTGTACACGGGCACGTACCAGATGAACAACCGCGTGGTGGCGAACGGGACGCCACTCGATGCGCGCTTCGACAACATCGCACTTGTTGCCCGTCGTGCGGGTTACGACCCGGTTCTCTTCGGGTACACGGACCAGTCGATCGACCCGCGCCTGTCGACGGGACCCGACGACCCGCGTCTCAGCAGTTACGAGGGAGTCCTGCCGGGCTTCCGTTGCATCCTCGACCTCTCGGCGGGGCACGAACCGTGGCGCGAGTGGCTCGCCGACCGCGGACACGTGACGCAGAGCGCAGTGCACGCCCTGAAGTCGGAAAACGTTCGCCCCGCGGAGCTCAGTGTCTCTGCGTTCACCACCGACGCGGTGATCGACTGGATCGACGGTGCGGATGACGGCTGGTTCGTCCATGCCAGTTACATCCGTCCGCACCCGCCGTACTCCGCTGCCGGGGAGTACTCGCGAATGTACGCACCGGAGGACGTCGGTGAACCGATCCCTCCTGTGGCGGACCCGGAGAAGTTCCACGAGCTGATGCTGCAGCTCGACAACACGAAGGCACCGACGGACCGGGAAGAACTGCGCCGGATGCGTGCGCAGTACTTCGGCATGATCACCGAGGTCGACGCACAACTCGGACGACTGTGGCAGGCACTGCGCGACAAGGGGGCGTGGGACGACACGGTCGTGATCATCACGTCGGACCATGCGGAGTTGCTGGGTGACCACGGCCTGCGCGAGAAGGTGGGGTACTGGGAGACCAGTCAGCACATCCCGTGCATCGTGCGTGACCCGAGGCATCAGTCAACGGCCGGGACCGAGGTCCACAGGTTCACCGAGAACGTCGACATCATGCCCACCATCTGCGATGCGATCGGTGTCGAGATTCCGTTGCAGTGTGACGGGCTTCCCCTGACGCCGTTCATCGAGGGGTCGGAGCCGCAGTGGTGGCGGGATGCCGCCCACTGGGAGTACGACTGGCGCTTCGCGCTGATCCAGCTGGGGGCGGACGTGCCGTGGCCGTGGAAGAGGAGCCTGGAGAAGCAGACGCTCTGCGTCCACCGCACCGATGACATCGCATACGTGCAGTTCGGCGACGGACGGTTCCTCTGCTTCGACATCGCGGCCGACCCGACGTGGCGCACCGAGTGCACGGACCAGTCGCGGGTGCTGCGTGCGGCGCAGGAACTGTTGACGTGGCGGATGCAGATGACCGACCGTCAGCACACCGGATTCCTCGTGGAGAACGGCGGAACCGGCCGTTGGCCGGCCGGTGTTGCGTGGCGGGACTAGTTCAGTCGCGCCACCTGTCGTGGTGCACCATCTGGTCGAGCGGCAGACGGGTGAGCGGACCGTGCTTCCCGCGCGGGTAACCGAGCGGCACCATCGCGTGCACGCCCCATTCGTCGGGCATGCCGAGCAGCTCCTTCACCTCGGGTTCGCTGCGTGAGATGAGCGTGGTGAGGACGCCGCCGAGACCCTCGGCGCGCGCGGCAGTGAGCAGGTTCTGCACTGCGGGGTAGAGCGACGCTCCACCCACCACCGAGGTGCGGTTCAGGTTGTCGTCGGTGACGTAGATGAGCCGTGAGTCGTGCACGAACATGACGACGACGGGGACCTCGTGCAGATTCTCGGCAAGTGCGGTGCCGACGGCGAGACCCTCGGCGACGCGGTCCTGCACGTGCTGGGGGGCGTTCTTCACGTTCGCCATGTTGAAGTCCACGTAGGTGGCCCACTCACGGGCGTAGATCCCGCCGAGCTTCCTCTTTGTCTCGGTGTCCTGCACCACGATCATCCTCCACGGCTGACGGTTGCCGCCGCTCGGCGCCCACACTGCCGCCTGGAGGACGCGGTCCAGCACGTCGGCGGGAACCGGGTCCGGCTTGATGCGTCGGATGGACCGCGTGGTGGAGATGACGTCGTAGAAGGACTCGCTCATTGCGGCAGTCTGTCGCCGCGTCGCGCTGTCGTCAAACCGGTCACCAACCCGATTGGTCGAGACCGACACCCACGAAGAGGTGGTGCATCAACGATGCCCACTCCACGCCGGCATGGCGCCTGCCCAGCCGAACGAGGGTGGACCGGAAGAGGTCGTCGTGGCCGTCCCCGCGGGACACGAGGTGCGAGATCTCGTGGATGACGTCATCCAGTGTGGGGTTCCGCCGCATGAACCCGATGGTGTGCGTGGTGCGGTCCGCCCATGCCGTGCACCGACCGTTGCGGCGGCCGAACTGGATGAAGGGGATGTCGATGTCCTCGACGAGGCAGATGTCCTCCACGATCGACTCGACATCGCGCTTCGTCAGCTCGCGCAACGGGACGTGGCGCGACACGACACGTTCGCACGAATAGACGAGAGCCTGCTCGGAGGAGCAGCGCGTGTAGTGACGGGCCCCGTGGCGCGCCTCGGCGATGAGCTCGCTGATGTGGGTCACTTCAGTTCCCCGCGCACACCCGACCCGAACGAGCGGCCCGACGCCCCGAACGAACGACCCGCGGCCTGGCCACTGGAATACGAACCCGCGGACGAATCGACGTACGAATAGCTGCGGCGCAACGGCGGGCCGTACGTGCGCAGTTCCTTCTCGGCGCGCTTGCCACGGTCGGCGAGAACGAGACCCGCACCCGGAGTCTCGGCGATGTACTCCCTGCGTGCGCCACCGAGAGCCTCCTCGATGCCGGCGCGGAATCCCTTCCACCACGAGATGCGCCACGACCTGTCGCCCTTGGGCAGGAGCCGCGCACCCATGAGGTCGGCCGCTGCAAACAACGTGCGCACCGCGAAGATGTCGTCACGCCGGCCGTACACGACCATGCAACGGTCGTCACCGTCCCACGTTGTGTACCCACGGCACGAATGGACGAGGGCGATCGCGTAGAGGAGGTTCTCGCGCTGCGAGCGGTACTTGCCGCTGACGTGGATGTGCTCGACCACGATGGTCTCGTCGACCTTCTCCCCGGTGTCGATGTCGTTCTCGGTGTAGCCGTGGCGCTGCATCAGTTTCGACGCCATGGCGAGGGCGGTCTCGGCCTCGTGCTGCGGGGTGTTCGGGTGGTGCGCCAGCGCGAGCATGGCGGCGATGCGGTCCTTCTCGGTGCTCATGACGTGCGCACCATACGTGCGGGGTGTTCAGTGTTCCTGGACACTGGTGAGGAAACGCCGGGTGCGTTCTTCCTGCGGGTTTCCGATCACCCGGGACGGCGGTCCCTCTTCCACGATGACCCCGCCGTCCATGAAGACCACCCGCGATGCGACGTTCGACGCGAAACCCATCTCGTGGGTGACGACCAGCATGGTCATCCCCTCGTCTGCCAGTGACCGCATGACGTTCAGAACCTCACCGACGAGTTCCGGGTCGAGTGCGCTGGTCGCCTCGTCGAACAGCATCACGCTGGGGTCCATGGCGAGGGCACGGGCGATCGCGACACGCTGTTGCTGGCCGCCGGAGAGCTGTGCCGGGTACGCCGACTCCTTCTCGCTGAGGCCGACGCGTGCGAGCAACGTGCGCGCCTTCGCCTCGGATTCCTCCCTCGGGCGCTTCAGCACCTTGCGCTGTGCCACGCAGATGTTGTCGAGCACCGTCATGTGCGGGAAGAGATTGAACGACTGGAACACCATCCCGATGGTGGTGCGTGCACGGTCGATGTCGCAGTCGATGTCGGTGAGTTCCTGGTCGAGCACCACGATGGTGCCCTCGCTCGGTTGCTCCAGCAGGTTGACACAGCGGAGCAGCGTGCTCTTCCCGGACCCGGACGGTCCGATGATGCACACCACCTCGCCGCGTTCCACCGACAGGTCGATGCCGCGCAGCACATGGTTGTCACCGAACCTCTTGTGCAGGTTGCTGATCCTGACGACCGCGTTCACCGGCTGGCCGCCTTCGAGCGCCGTTCCATCCACGCGACCAGCTGCGTGAGGGGAAGCGTCATCGCGAGGTACACGAGGCCGGCCACGATCAGCGGAGTGGCGTTTGCCGTGGAGTTCACTCCCTCACGACCGAACCGCGCGAGGTCGATCGTCCGGTCGGTGACCCCGAGGACGGAGACGAGGGAGGTGTCCTTGATGAGGAGAACGAGTTCGTTCGTCAGCGGCGGGATGATGACGCGGATCGCCTGCGGGATGATGATGGTGGCCATCGCTCGCGGGTAACTCATCCCGAGCGAACGCGACGCCTCCATCTGGCCACGCGGCACGGCCTCGATGCCTGCGCGGATCGTCTCGGCCATGTACGCAGCGGACACGAGCGCCAGCGGCACGGCACCCTGCAGGTAGGGGTTCGGCCAGCGCCACTGGAAGGCGATGGGAAGACCGAAACCGAGGATCAACAACGTGACCACGAGGGGGATGCCTCGGAAGATCTCGATGTACGTGGCGGCGAACCACCGGTACGGCCGCACCGACGACAGGCGCATGAGCGCCATGATGAGTCCCAGCACGAGACCGCCCGAGAACCCGCAGATCGTGAAGATCACCGTGTTCTTGGCGGCGGTGGTGAGGATCCCGGGGAACTGCTCCTTGACCAGTTTCCACTGGAACATCGCACCACCGAGCTTGCCCCAGTCGACAAAAAGGGCCACGGCCACCAGTATCAGCACGGACACCGTGTACACCGCGTAGCGCAGTGCACGGGTCCGTTGACGCCTGGTGAGTGCCATGGCCCTTTGTTGTCGGATCAGTGGGTGGGGATCAGCCGTTGGCTGCGCCGAAGTACTTCGCGTAGATCTCGTCGTACGTGCCGCTCGAGCGGAAGATGTTCAGTGCCTCGTTCACGTCGCTCTGGAGTGCGGTGTTGTCCTTGGCGATGGCGAAGCCGTACTGCTCACCGGTGGGGAAGGTCGCGGTGACCTTGGTCTTTGCGTCCTGCTTGTTGGCGCGGTCGACGTTGACCGGGAGGTCCTGCAGTACGGCGTCAACCTGCTTCGACTCGAGTGCGAGGAACATCGCGGCCGGGTCGTCGAACGACTGGACATTGGCGTCACCGGCATTCTCCTTCGCGTAGGTCTCCCCGGTGGTGCCGGTCTGGACGGCGATGGTCTTGCCCGCGAGGGATGCGAGGTCGGTGTAGGTCTCTGCATCCTCGGTGCGGACGAGGAGTGACTGGTCGGCATCGAAGTACGCGTCACTGAAGAGGACGTTCTTCGCGCGCTCCTCGGTGATCGTCACGGCGGAGGCGACGAGGTCGCAGGTGCCGGCACCGACCGCCACGAGGATGGTGTCGAACGGCTGCTTCGAGACCTCGACCGTCAGGCCGTAACGCTGTGCGACAGCGGAGATGATGTCGATGTCGAAACCGGTCCACTTGCCGGCGTCGTCCTGGAACTCGAACGGCGGGTACGGGACGTCGGAGCAGACGGTCAGCTTGCCGGCCGAGATGGGCTGGAAGGTGGGCTCGGCCGTCTCGATCTCGGTGGTTGCACCGTCACCGGTGTCCGAACCGCTCGAAGCAGAGTCCGAGCTGCTGCTTCCGCCGCAGGCGGCGAGAGTGATGACGAGTGCCGCAGCTGCGGCGGCAATACGTGGCTTGAGTGACATGGGATCCCCTTTGTCGTGAATGTGCTCCGCAGACCTTAGACCACGTGCACGGGCACGCGGAAAGGCCTAGGTGACGGTGATGGAGACCTGGGGGTGCTGACCAACGGTGCAGTCACCGACGAAAACACCCTTGCTGCGGAACTTGTACGTGCCCGTCTCGCCCGGCCTCAAGACGAGGAAGCTGTAGGTGTGGGCAACCGAATCGAGGTTGGTGATCCTCAGTTCGTCGTTCACACGCAGGGCGAGAGCGGGTGGCGGCAGGTTCGGCACGTACGCCCCGCGGGCCTGTTCCCGCGCCGTCCCGGCGGGAATCGTGTACTCGTACACGTCACCGTCACGGCCACCGACGATGGTCGTGACGGTGACGGCGATGAAGCCCGCCACCATCACGAGGACGGCGACGAGCACCACCACGTCCAGGCGGACCGCCCCGAGTGACGACTGCCTACGGGGCATCGTCCCGGACGGGAACCGTGACCGTCTTCTCGCCCGCGTCCGCGAACACGAGCGTGACGTCGATCGTCGATCCCACCTCCAGTGGCGCGGCGAGCTTCATCAGCATGATGTGGTAGCCGCCCGGCTTCAGTTCCGTCATCCCGCCCGCGGCAATGACGATCTCGTCGACTTCCTGCATCACCATCTCGGGTGCGGCGGTGCTGTCCGTCGTCATCATCGTGTCGTCCGTGTCCATGTCGCCGCCGGCCATCACGACCTCGTGGATCTGGGCCATCTCTGCAACCGTGGCATCCACCCTCACGTCGACCAGTCTGTCGCCGGCCGTGCTGGAGATCGTCATGTATGCGGCCCCCATGTCCGCGCCCGCGGCACTGGTGCGTGCCCAGGCGCCGTCGATCACCACGTCCGCAGACGCGGCGACCGTGGTGTCAGCCGATTGGTCGTCGGATCCGCAGGATGCGAGACCGAGCGGACCGATCAGTGCCGCAGCGGCAATGGCCGCTCTTCCGAGTGTTCGTGCCTTCATTGTGTTGTCTCCCTTTTGTTGTTGTGTTGTCACGCCCCGCCCGAGAGCAGGAGCCTGAGATCGTTGGCCATCGCCTTTGCGTCGATGCCGAAGGGCCATTCGACGACGACGTCACCGGCGGCGTTGACGACGTAGGCGGATCCGCTGTGGCTGACGGTCACCTTCCCGTCGTCTTCCTTGGTGACGGTCGACGTGACCTGGAATGCGTTCTTTGCGGTCTCCAGTTGCTCGGCCGTCTCCGGAACGAGGGCGTGCGTGCGGTCCGCGAAGGACCCGAGGTACGCCTTCAGTTTCCCGCCCAGGTCCCGTTCGGGGTCGACGGTGACCATTGCGAGGTCGACACGGCGTGCGAGATCGTCACCGATGCGGTTCTTCGCGTTGCGCACGTTCACCATTGTCGTCGGGCACATGTCGGGACAGCTCGTGTACCCGAAGTAGACGACGAGAACATCACCGGCGTCGGCGTGGAAACGGAAACTCTCCGGTCCGTTCTCTGTCCACTCGGCAACCTCGATGTTGCCGACATGTTTCTGCGAGGGTGGGACATACCCGACCAACGTGGATGAAGTTCCGCTGCACGCCGTGACGACGAGTGTCACGAGTGCAATCGTGATGGTTCTGCTCCGCATGTGTCCTCCGTCGGTGCAGACACATTGTCGTGGCGAATGGTTCCGTCAACCCATTGAATGTGCGTGTGACATGCGCCCGACGCAGCGTTAGGTGCGCCATACTTTTCACGTGCAGAGACGTACCGACATCGAGGGTCTCCGCGCGATCGCAGTGTTGCTCGTGCTGATGTTCCACGCGGGTGTGCCGGGGATGAGCGGTGGCTACACGGGTGTCGACGTCTTCTTCGTCGTCTCCGGTTTTCTCATCACCTCGTTGATGCTCAACGAACGAACCGAGTCCGGACGGATATCGCTCTCGGCGTTCTACTCCCGCAGGATCCGGCGCATCCTGCCGATGTCGAGCATCGTCGCCGTCGTCACGCTCGCCGCGTCCTGGTTGTGGCTCGAGCCCCTGCGAATGAGGGGACTCGCAACCGATGTCCTGGCGTCGGCAGGATTCTCCTCGAACTTCGTGTTCGCCCACCGCGGTGCGGACTACCTGCAGTCGACCCTGCCGCCGTCACCGTTGCAGCACTTCTGGTCCCTTGCCGTCGAGGAACAGTTCTACGTGGCGTGGCCCGCGCTCATCGTCGTCGCATGCCTCGGTGTCGGGCGCGAACGTGCGGGCATGCTGCGGTTGCGCATCGCATTGGTCTCCACCGTCGTCGCCGTCGGTTCGTTCGTCACCTGCATGTCGTTGATGGACGAGAACCAGGTGTGGGCCTTCTACCGACCGCACGCACGGGCGTTCGAACTTGCGGTCGGTGCGTTGCTCGCCGCAGTTCCGGCCGTGCAGGGGAGTCTCGTGCGCAGGATCGAGGCGCTGTGCGCGTGGGGAGGACTCGTCGCGGTGGTTGCGACGGCGTTCGTGTTCGACGAGACGACCAGGTTCCCCGGGCCGTGGGCGCTCGTGCCGGTGGTCGGGACCGCGCTCGTCCTGCGTGGCGGTGACACCACGAACTGGGCACCGGATTCGGTGCTGCGCTTCGCCCCGTTCCAGTGGATGGGGTCACGTTCGTACTCGGCGTACCTGTGGCACTGGCCCATCCTCATCATCGGTGCGGCGGCGATCGGTCGCGACCTGAGCATCATGGAGGGACTCGTGTGCGTGGCGATGGCCCTCGCCCTGTCGGAACTCTCGTACAGGTACGTGGAGAACCCGATCAGGCGCCGGCGCTCGCTCGTCGGCACGCGGGCGTTCGCCATGGGCGGGGCGTTCCTGTTGGTTGTCGGCGGAACGGGCCTGTTCGTGCGCAACAACCCTCCGTCGCTCGGGACGGGACCTGCGGCCACGACACCCGTGTTGACCACGGCGACATCGACGACGACCGCGGGTGGTGATGCGCCGGCTCCCGCCGGCGGGACCACGACGACGGTCGCGGAATCAGCACCCATGATCACGAACGACCGGATCACACTGCAGGCCGTCCATGATGCGCTGTACGTGACACGCGTCCCGTCGAACCTGACTCCGTCGGTGGGCGGGGCCCTGAACGACATGCCGGTCATCTACGACAACGACTGCCATGCCGGTTTCAGCACGGTCACCCCGAAGGACTGTGTCTTCGGTGACCCGGCCTCCACGACCGTGATCGGTCTCTACGGTGACTCCCACGCGGCACAGTGGTTCCCCGCATTCGAGAAGGTGGCCATCAAGAACAAGTGGAAATTGGTCACCTACACGAAGCGTGGTTGCCCGCCCGTCGACATCGAGGTCTACAGCAAGGTGCTCGGCAAGGTCTACACCGAGTGCAACCCGTGGCGCGCGAACGTGATGAAGAAGATGCAGGCCGACGGTGTGCAGGTGGTGTTCGTCGCGTCCTTCGACCGTCTCCTGGACGCGACGACGCGCATCCCCATCTGGCAGAAGCCGTGGCGGGACGGTCTGCAGGGGACGGTGGACGTGCTTCGGGCTCTTGCCATCACGCCGGTCCTGGTGGAGGACACCCCGTTCCCCGGCCAGGACGTTCCCACGTGCCTCAGCAAGAACGTGACCTCGGTGACCGCCTGCAACGTCACCGTGAATTCCGCGTTCCGTGCCGACATGTCGAGCGTGCGTGACGACTTCGAGACCGCCGGTGTCCCCGTGCTGCGCTCGCGACAGTGGTTCTGCGCTGATTCCCTGTGCCCGGTGGTCGTGGGGAACCTGCTGGTGTACCGCGACGACAACCACATGACCATGAGCTATGCCCGTTTCGTGGCCCCGTTGGTGGATGCGGCGATCGTCCCGTTCGTGGATTGGTACTCACGTACCCGTTGACATCTGTGACAATCAGGGCATGGAACAAAGCGAGACCCAACGGCAGATACTCGACCGGATGGTGTCGGAGGGTCGGTTGACCCGCGAGGCTGCCGACGAGATACGTCATGCACCGGAATGGTCGATCACCGCCCGGGAGCTCGTCTCCTACCTTGCCGGTGTCATCATGCTCAGCGGCGTCATCCGTGTCATTGCGGTCGCGTTCCGGGATGCGTCACAGGAGTCGATCGGAGCGGCGCTTCTCGTTGCGGGTGTGCTTCTCGGGGTGGTCGCGTGGAAGATGCCGAAGAGGAACG